>CAYOFR010000061.1:0-2438 GCA_964403475.1 uncultured Candidatus Saccharibacteria bacterium
TGGGCCGGATCTAGCTGGTACTTTTTGCGTTATGCCGACGCACAAAATAGCTCGGCTTTTGCTGATATGGAAAAAATGAAATATTGGATGCCTGTCGACTGGTACAACGGAGGTATGGAGCACGCTACTTTGCACCTTCTATATTCTCGTTTTTGGAATGAATTTCTTTTTGACATAGGACTAGTGCCGACGAGTGAGCCTTACAAAAAACGCACAGCGCACGGCATGATTCTCGCAGAAAATGGCGAAAAAATGTCTAAATCAAAGGGTAATGTAGTAAATCCAGACAGTATTATAGAAATGTTTGGTGCTGACACTCTGCGTGTGTATGAAATGTTTATGGGTCCATTTGATCAGGCTATTGCTTGGAATACAGATGCCATAGTGGGTCCACGTCGTTTTCTAGAAAAAGTCTGGAAGTTTTTTGAAAAAGTAGATTTAAAAAACGACTCAAAAAATTTCGAAGACAAAAATTTTCTTTCTGCTCTTCATCAAACAATACAAAAAGTGTCAGACCATATAGAAAAAATGGAATTTAATACAGCAATATCATCAATGATGATTTTGGCAAATGAATTTGAAAAGCAGGAAAAAATTTCTCGCGACTCTTATGAAAAATTTCTTCAGTTGCTCGCGCCATTTGCACCGCATATTTCAGAAGAGCTTTGGAGCATGCTAAAACACAAAAATTCTATCCAAAATGAGCCTTGGCCAAAGGCAGACTCCTCTTTGCTCGAGACAAATACTATGACAATCGTAGTGCAGATAAATGGCAAAATGCGAGCCTCTTTTGAAGCCAAAAAGACTCAGGCGGAAGAGGAAATAAAGGCTATGGCGCTAGCTATTTCAGAGATAAAAAAGTGGATAGAGGGTCAAGAAGTAAAGAAAATAATCTACGTAAAAAACAGACTCGTCAACATTGTTATTTAACAATTTGTGTGTTTTTGCTTGCTTTATTGACTTAATTTGATTATAGTGATAAAACAAACATATGAAAGACAAAGCGCAAGCAATAAAATTTAATCCAAAACAAGTCACCAAGAGACTTCTTGGTGTACTTACTGATCGCGCAAAAGATGTGGTAGTGAGTCGTTATGGTCTCGGTGCAAATACTAGCAAGATGACTCTAGAAGCTATTGGAAAAAAGTACGGTATTACTCGTGAACGAGTACGACAGATAGAAAATTATTCTATAGGCAACATAAGAAAATCAAAAGAATACGCAAAAGAAAAAAATGCTTTTGATGAAATGAAGGGTTATATTAAAAGTCTTGGTAGTGTGGTTTCTGAGCATGATTTGCTAAATCATATTTCTAAAGATAAAAGTATTCAAAATCACGCTCACTTTTTGCTAGTAATAGGTGAGGATTTTCGAAAAGATAAAGAAGATGATGAGTTTAATCATCGTTGGCACATAGATCCAAAACTTTCTGAGAAAGTGCATGATTCTTTAAGAAAGCTTTATTCAAATCTTTCAGACAATGACATTATTCCAGAGGCAGATATGGTATCAGCTTTTCTTGATCACGTTAAAGATGTGTCAGAAGAATACAAAAATGAAGAGGTGATAAAGCGATGGCTATCTCTATCAAAAAAACTTGGTAAAAATTCTTTGGGTGAATGGGGTAAGTCAGATTCTTCAAATATCAATGCAAAAGGTATGAGAGGCTACGCTTTTCTTGTTATCAGAAAACACGGATCACCAATACACTTCCGTGAAGTAGCTCACTCTATAGAAAAGATTTTTAAGAAAAAGGCCCATGTAGCAACAACACACAACGAGCTCATAAAAGATCCACGTTTTGTCCTTGTTGGAAGAGGTCTATATGCTTTGGCAGAGTGGGGTTATATGAGTGGGGTTGTAAAAGATGTTATAAAAAAGATTATCGATAAAAATGGTCCGCTTACAAAAGATGAAATCATAGACAAGGTACTAAAGGAGCGATACGTAAAAGAAAACACTATTTTGGTCAATCTCCAAAACCCAAAATTCTTTAAAAAAGATAAACAAGGTAAATACAGCGTCGCGTAAGATAATACAAACAAGAGTCCCCATAGATGGGGATTTTTGTTTGTGGTAAAATAATTGCATGGTAGAAAAGTTTCTTTCTCTATTTGATTACGATTTACTTTTAAAGGTTTTAAAAAACCTATACGTTTTTTTGCCGCTATGGATGCCAATATTACTTTTCGTTATCTTTTTTGAAATTTGGCTGAGATACGCTAGAGCAAAATTTATTGCAAAAGAAGGTTCTGTTCTTTTAGAAATAAAACTACCGCGCGAAATTACTAAGTCTCCAGCTGCTATGGAAATAGTTTTAACTGCTTTAGTTCAGGGTGGTCAAAATACTTTTTTGGACGCTTTTGTTTCTGGAAAGACTAGACCTTGGTTTTCTTTAGAACTTGTTTCTATAGGGGGTCAGGTTAAATTTTTCATA
>CAYOFR010000062.1:0-1971 GCA_964403475.1 uncultured Candidatus Saccharibacteria bacterium
TTTTGAGCAAAACCTTGAAAACTAATTTGGACTCGGCGGGGCAATTCCATTCCCCCAGAAAAATAGTTTGCCCCGCCGAGTCCGAATTAGTTTTCAGGATTTTCGTCAAAAAATGTTCGAACTTCGTCCAAAAAACACCGCAAAATCTGAACACCAAAGCGAAAGCTTTGGTGTTCTTGATTTTTCGAGAAAACGGAGGGATTTGAACTGAGACGTTGCGAAGCCAGTTTTGTATTCAAAACTGTGACGTCGAAGCTTAGCCGAAAGTTAAGAGGTTTTGTTTGAGTGCGTGGCACGAAAAAGAAAACCCTTAACAATCGGCGAATCCTTTCGTTCCCACACAGAGAACTAAGTACTGAAGTGCTATCCCCTAAAAGAGATGTAGACAAGAACCATATTATTTCTATAATACTTGTTATAATAAAGCTATGAGTAAAAACGAGAAGAAAACTGAGAACTTATCTCGCAGACTTTTAGCTAGGGTTGGTATTTTTGATAATAACGATTTTCTTGTTGAAGAGCAAAAAAGTGATAATCCTCGAATTCAAAAACTTCTTAAGAATGCTAGTAAATCTGGTGTTGGTCTAGGTAAGCCAGAGTTTATTATCCAGAAGAAGGATAATGATGAATTTTTAATAGTTATTGAATGTAAGGCCGATATTAAATACCACGAATCAAAAAGTAGAGATTTATATAAAGACTATGCCGTGGACGGCGTTCTTCTGTATGCAAGTCATCTCTCAAGAGAGTATACTGTTATTGCTATAGGTATCAGTGGAGAAGATGAGAAGGATTGTAAAATTAGTACTTTCTTGTACCCAAAAAAATCTTCATCATACACAGATTTATTTGATGAGAATAATAAAAAAATTGAACGGATTATAAGTTGGGATAGATACGTTGAGTGTGCAAAATTTGATCCTGCATTTGCGAAAGCGCGACATACAGACCTCATGAAGTTCTCTCGAGAGCTTCATGAGTATCTTCGAGATTACGCAAGAATAACAGAAGCCCAGAAGCCTTTACTTGTAAGCGGAGTCCTTCTCGCTCTTATGGAGCCTGGGTTTGAGAAGGCATATATTGCATACGAAGGAGATGATTTGGCACAAAAATCATTTCAAGCAATTAGAGACATTGTTGATAAGGCACAGTTGGGTGCCAATCAAGAATCAAAGAAAAAAGCAATTATTAATGCTTTCAGTTTCATTGAACATCACCCAGAACTTCATAAGGTAGATATTAAAAAAGGAGGGTCTCCATTAAAGCATATTATTCAAGAACTGCATCTTCACGTGAAGCCTTTTACTCAGAATCATTACGATTTTGACATTATTGGCAATTTTTACGGAGAGTTTATTCGTTATACAGGCGGTGACAAGCAAGGACTTGGCATTGTTCTTACTCCAAAGCATATCACTGATTTATTTGCCGATATTGCAAAAGTAAATAAGAACTCCGTGGTACTTGATATTTGTGCAGGAACCGCAGGTTTTTTGATTTCTGCGATGAAGAAAATGACTGAGCGTGTTGATATGGACGAAAAACGTCACATACTTGAAAATTCCCTTATAGGTGTAGAGCAGTCACCGGAAATGTTTGCACTTGCAGTTTCAAATATGATCCTTCGTGGTGATGGGAAGACCAATTTATATCAGGGGGATAGTTTGAAAGATGAAAATATTATCGATAAAATAAAACACAAAGCTGACACAGGGTTTGTAAATCCTCCGTATTCACAAAAAGGGGAAGATGTTTCTGAATGGCATTTTATCATTCAAATGCTCGAGTTGCTCACCTCTAAAGGTGTAGGTATTGCTATTGTGCCAATGCAACTTGCCATCGATACAAAAAATCCCATGAGAGAAAAACTTCTCAAAAATCACCGCCTTGAAGCTGTTATGAGTATGCCTGATGATTTATTTTACCCTGTCGGTGTTGTTACTTGTATCATGGTGTTTACTGCTCATATAC
>CAYOFR010000063.1:0-2311 GCA_964403475.1 uncultured Candidatus Saccharibacteria bacterium
AATTATTACGAAATACCGCCAGATAGATAAACCGAAAAATGTTTAAACAAATATTAAAAAAAGTTATAGCTTTTATAATTTTACTTGAGGCAAAATTGGTTATTAAAAAATATAAACCAAAGGTTATTGCTATTACAGGAAGTGTGGGAAAGACATCTACAAAAGATGCGGTCTATACTGCTTTATCAAAATTTTATTTCATAAGAAAAAGTTCTAAAAGTTTTAATAGTGAAATAGGAGTTCCGCTTACAATACTCGGCTGTCCAAATGGTTGGAATAATCCAATGTTGTGGCTGAAAAATATTTTAGAAGGTATTGCTCTGATTGTTTTGCCAAATAGATATCCAAAATGGCTTGTGCTTGAAGTGGGAGTAGACAAGCCTGGTGATATGGATTACATCACTTCTTGGCTCAAGCCAGATGTAGTCGTGATGACTCGTTTGAGTAAAGTGCCAGTGCATGTTGAATTTTTCTCTTCTCCTCAAGCTGTGATGGAAGAAAAGGGTAAGCTCATAAAAGCGGTAAAACCAGATGGTGTAGTGGTGTTAAATGCCGACGATGAAGATGTGTTAGCTTTCAAGGGTGCTACACCTGCTCGCACTATTCTTTTTTCAGCAAAAGGAAATGCAGATCTAGTAGCTTCAAATTATTCTGTAAATTATGTTCAAAAAGATGATATTGAAGTACCAAGTGGTGTTACATTTCGTCTAGACTATGACAACTCAAGTGTTCCTGTGACAATAAATGGCTCCCTTGGAGAACAATATATTTACACATGTTTAGCGGCTCTCGCTGTGGGTGTTTCGCAAAATCTAAATTTAGTAAAACTTTCAGAGGCTCTGTCAGAGTACGATACTCCACCGGGCAGAATGAAGCTCATTAACGGAATAAAAAAGACAACAATACTTGATGATACTTACAACTCATCTCCAGTGGCACTTGCTTCGGCTATTGATACACTCGCTTCTTTAAACGGAAAAAGAAAAATAGCTGTGCTAGGTGATATGTTGGAGCTTGGAAAATATTCTACAGAAGAACATAGACGAGCGGGAATGCGTGTAGCAGAGGAATGCAACATTCTTGTCACTGTTGGGCTGAGAGCTAGGTTTTTTGCTGAAGGTGCCATAGAAAATGGAATGAAAGAAAAAATGATTTTTAAGTTTGAGGATTCAAGGCAAGCTGGTGAGTATTTGAAAAAAGCTTTAAAGAAAGGGGATATTGTCTTGGTTAAGGGTTCACAGTCTATGCGTATGGAAAGGGCTGTAGAAGCTATAATGGCTGAGCCAGAGTATGCAAGAGATCTTTTGGTAAGGCAGGAGGAGGATTGGTTAAAGAGGTAGAAAGGAAAGAATGAAAGTGATATTTGAAAACCACGCATAAATCCCTGCTGGGATTTTGCTACGCTCGGCCCGTCGGCCTGCGCGATGCTTTTCAAATATCACTTCCATTCTTCCATTAAATCAGTATAATTGGCGCTATATTGGCCTTATCGTCTAGCGGCTAGGACGGAAGCTTCTCAAGCTTCAAACCGGGGTTCGATTCCCCGTAAGGTCACAACTTGGGATTTTTCATCCCTCAATTCTGAATTCAGCTTGAACAACAAGCTTAATTTTGGTGTTCCATTAAGTATTTCTGAATAGGTTGGGAACTCGTCAAAGAAGAGGCTGTAAAGAGACGCTTGTTCCTGTTTATTTACTGCTTCTGCAAGGATTTCAGGGTTTTGGAAATTGTAAGCTCTTTTCTCCATAAATCCTTTACATTATAACATTTTGCCAGCTTAATTTTTAGACGGAAAAATGCTAAAATGCGCTTAATTATGGCAAGAACCACAAGGACACTAAACCCACTTCCGTTCCACGACCTAGAGCCACATCGTTTTGAAGATTTGGTGCGTCAGCTTGCGTATGACTTCCGAACTTGGCGTTCTCTTGAACCGACAGGACGACTTGGTGCTGACGATGGATATGACGCACGTGGTTTTGAAATTGTGGACGCACACAAGCAAGAGACTGACGATGAAGACGAAGAAAAAGAAGAGGTCGTACTCTCGGATAGACTTTGGCAAATTCAATGCAAACGAGAGAAATCTATAACTCCAAGCAAGTTAGAAAAGTACCTAGACAAAATGATACCTAAAGGTGCTGATGTGCCGTACGGGGTACTGTTTGCTGCGCCGTGTGATTTTTCAAAACAAACAAGAGATTTATTTCAGAAGAAATTACGTGAAAAAGGAGTAAAAGAATTTTATCTTTGGGGCAAAGCTGATTTGGAAGATATGCTAGTTTTACCCAAGAATGACCATCTCCTTTTC
>CAYOFR010000064.1:0-2106 GCA_964403475.1 uncultured Candidatus Saccharibacteria bacterium
AAATTTATCTACCATGCTATATGTAACATGATTGCGTTTGCAAAAAGGACAATTGTATTTGTGTCCATCGATAAAGTATTTTTTGTCGAGATGAGATAGATCCATAAATTTAAATTTTTAGATACCTTGTGCCAGGGCCTCGACCAGTCCTTTTTACCTTCCCCAACTTCACAAACTGACCCAACGCCTTACGCACCGTCGTTATTTCAACGCCGGTTTCCTTAGCAATCTCAGCTGGACCAGTTTCGCCAACCTTTACAAGGTATTTCCACACTTCGAGTTGTTTTGGAGACAGAGTATCTTCAAACTTTTCCTCTTGGAGATAGACCAATGCCGAAGTAGCCTGTTCTTTTACAACAGACAAGAAGAAATTGAGCCATGGAGCGATGGTGTCGTGATCCGTATTGAAGGTATTTTGAGATTTCTTGAGAGCAAGATAGTACTCATCCTTTCTACGCTCAATAATTTGCTCATGAGAGACATATTGAACGAATTGATAACCAGCCCTGAGCAATAAAAGATTGGTCAGTACACGAGAAAGACGCCCATTTCCATCTTCAAATGGGTGGATCTTAAGAAAATCGACAAGGAAATTGGCGATCACGAGCAAAGGATGGAAGTGATTAGCCTCCAATTCATCAGAAGTCCAATCAACAAGCTCCTTCATTTCCTTTGGGGTTTGCCAAGCCGGAGTAGTCGCAAAAATAATTTCACCAATAGTGCCGTCTGGCTTCTGAACACCGACAATATTTTCCTTCTGCTTGTACTTTCCTCGATGAAGTTTGTCTTTTGCTGAGTATTTGAGCAATTCGTTATGCAAAGACGAAATCACACCTTCACGAAGAGGCAAATTTTCATGACTATTGAAAACATTTTGAAGCGTCTCGAGATATCCCTGCACTTCTTGATAGTCTCGCTCGGCAAATTTTGATGTCGCAAGACCTTGCAGCACTTTTTCGACTTCCTCATCAGGAAGTTTTGCACCTTCAATACGAGTAGATGCACCGGCAGATGTAACAAGCACCGATCTCTTAAGACTGGTGATTGCTTGTGGGGTCATTCTAAGACCTGACTTGAATTCTCCACGAATACCATCGATCTCAGCCAAAAGGCCCACGATGTGCGGCTCGGGTGCTTGAATTCTTTTATTAAATTTTGTCTTAATTTCGTCCATACATATCTAATACTCCTAACGTATTAGATAGTATCAGATAGTATGAAATAAGGCAAGGAGCCTTATTTCAAGCTATTTTCCAGCGTAGTTCTCCCCTGTTTCCCCTTTATTTGCAAAGTAAAACGAGAAGGCCATAGAAGCTAGGATCATGAAGTCCTTAGCATCAACCCTACCATAAAACATCCCAACTACTACTGCCACAGCCATTAATATGAAAACAATTTTGCTTGCCGATGTGTAGATCTTGCTCATAACTATAATTGATTAAGTAAGCTAATAATTTGACCCTTGATCGATTCCTTATCGACCGGACCTTGCGATCCAAACAATCTTTTTAGAAGTTCGGTACGCACAATTTCCGGTTTTTCTTTGTAGTCAGTGATATCTCCGTGAATGAGAATATTTTTCTCATCAATCACAAAAGCAGTATCGGGATTATTTGCAAAAGATTTTACGAGTTCAGTGAGAGCTTGGTATTGCCACTCGGTAACATCGTTTTCATTTGGCTCTACAGTTCCATCCTGATCTACGTCATACCCAGCAGCCAATTCAATACCGATTGTGTACTGATTAGGATTTACCCAAGAACCATCAAGATTCTTGCGCATCACCCTTTTTGCTCTCTCATTTGGATTACTGATTGCACCAGCGTGCCAAGCAACATCAGAAATTTTTACCAACTGTATAATTTCGCCTTCTTTTCTACCGATTACAAAATGTGCAGATGATCGATTAGGCCTATTGGCGTTTGAAAGCCAACTTACTGCACCGGCATATGCCCCTAAGGTGAAATGCAAGACCACAACAACCTTTCTTGTGGGTCCTACTGCATAGTTTGGAGACTGTTGAAATGGAATATTCATAATTATTCTTTAGCTGGCAGTCTCTCCTCGAGAAGTGTCTCGATTCTTGTAAGTCTCTCGCTCGTAAGC
>CAYOFR010000065.1:0-4425 GCA_964403475.1 uncultured Candidatus Saccharibacteria bacterium
TCTACTAGAGCAACTAAATAAAAATGGAAAGATACCTCGAGATGAATGTGTTTGTAAAGAGAATTCAATATTTGATGAGGATGAGTTCCACCCTTTAGGTATATAACAATGCGAATAACTTTAGTAGATTCATCAAGAATACCTATTAAACCCTCTATTTTTTTATAACGAACAAGCTAAGATACACGCATAAAAAGATCTAACTTTATAACACGATAAGGAATAGATGTAATGATTATTTGAAAAGCACCAGCTTTTGTTTCAACTATTTCTTCAACACCACGAGCCACTACACCACCACTTCCAGTAGCATAAGCATGATGAATATCTTTTTTATTGTAAATAATTCCTCCCAAAGGAAAATCTGGACCCTGTATAAACTCAAGCAAGTCTTCGGTCGTAGCATCTTTGTTGTCAATGAGATGGACGGTTGCATCTACCACTTCTTTTAAGTTGTGTGGAGGAATATTTGTAGCCATTCCCACAGCAATACCTAGAGTTCCGTTTAAAAGTAGGTTGGGCACAGCAGCAGGCAAAACTTCTGGCTCTTTTTTAGTACCGTCATAGTTGGGACGAAAATCAACAGTATCTTTTTCTATGTCGCGCAACAATTCGCTTGCGATTTTTGACATCTTTGCCTCAGTATATCTGTAAGCAGCAGCTCCGTCGCCGTCGATAGAACCAAAATTTCCTTGACCAATAATAAGTGGGTATCTAAAACTAAAATCTTGTGCCATTTTCACCATCGCATCATATACAGAAATATCTCCATGAGGATGGTAGCTTCCTAGCACGTCTCCAACCACTGTCGCTGACTTACGTGTCTTTGCAGAAGCGGTGAGACCTTTTTCATTCATTGAGTAGAGAATACGTCGATGTACCGGCTTGAGTCCGTCGCGAATGTCTGGTAAAGCACGGTCTGTGATCACAGACATGGCATAGTCTAGAAAAGACTCTTTCATTTCCAGAGTAATTTCTCTAGGTATTACAATACCCTTAGATTGGTCGATTTTTTGAGGTTTTTCTTCTTTTCCAGCCATATTAGTAGAGGTATTGTATCAAATTACTGAGTATTAGTATAGGTTTTTATAGACTCTTTTACTCCTTCAAAAGAATTCGCCATCATCTTACTAAAAGAAGTTACTGGTGTGATTATGTTATCTTGGGCAGTGTTTTTTGTTGCAATAAAATCATCTGAGAAAGTCGAAAATTTTACAGAAATCCAGACGATAAATATTAAGCAGACTAAAGAAAAAGAAACTGCAATGGCAAATGTTCTGCGATGTGATTCAGGCTTATTTTGAATTCTCTTTATATACTCAATCATTTTTTAAATTTAGATGGACGGATTTATAACAATGATATCACCTTCTTTTCCATCGAGATCTTTTTTCTTTATTGTGAGCTTATCTACACTTTCAGACGAATCTTCACCGCCTTCTTTTAAGAAAGTTTTTAGAGCATTTTTGTCACCAACATCTCCATAATGCATTGGGATAATAATTTTTGTCTCTAAAGAGACAGCGAGTTTGTAAGCGCTAGCTGGATCAAGCACATCTTCACCTCCTATTGGAACAAAAAGAATGTCTATTTCATCGAGCTCTTCGAGAGTTTCGTTTGAAAGTTCGTTTGTGCTGAGAGCTCCGAGAAAACAAAGATTTATTCCCTCAAGTGTCACTCTATATATTGTATTTATGTGTGGCTTACCACCGTATTCACTAGATGATTGGAAACCTTTTATAAAAACTTCCTTAATTTCATATTCGCCTGGACCAGAAATAACAAAAGGCATTCTATCACTTCTAGAAGCCATCTCTGCCCCATTAAAATCTTTGTGGTTTAGAGAGATGAGAGCAATGTCTGCACCATATCTTGTAGATTTAAAAGACGAATCCTTTGAAATAGGATTGTAAGCAATAATAATGTCACCAAACTGAATTTTAAAAGACTCTAGGCCTTGGTATGAAATAATCATGATTTTAGGATTATAACATGATGACTTAAAACATAGCAAAAACACCCCTCACGATTTTACGTTTGGGGTGTGTGATGTTTGAACCTTATGTTCGACATCATTACTGGTTGCGACGACACCATGCTCTGGACATTCAGGATTTACTCCTGTACGCAACCGAATTATTCCCAGAGACACTCTAATGTGCGGACAGGTGCAATTTGGACCAGACCTCCCGTTTCCCGCACACACAGGACAACCTCCGCACATGTTTCGTTCGCGGTAGGTATGTCCACACACACCGCAAGAAAATTGACGTAGACCATCGCTATGGGTCATACAAAACCTCGCTTTCTAAGACCATAATATTTGTTTGTTCATGTAAAAGCAAACAAAACCTAGTTATATAGACATTTTACTTTTTCCATGTATAATTGCCGATACACCTGACACTGCTTTTTTGCAGAGTTTTACGTGAGAAAAGGTGTAAATTTAGGCTTATGATCACGCATAAGCACATTATTAATCAATACAGGTAATCTCCCTCGGGCGGAGTGATAAAATCACCCCATCACAGGAAGCTGTAGAAAACATATGTCAATTAAAGAAAAAATCACAAAAGCAGCTAAGGCTGTTGTAGAAGAGATAACGGGCGACGCAGAAATTTCAGAAAAAGAATCTAAAGCAAAAAAAGATTCTTTGATGTCAAAAATTTTAAATGAGTCAAAAAATCCACCAAACTCTGGTGATCTCATTGAGGGTCTAGTAATCGCTATAGAAAAAAGTGCGGTTTATATAGACTTACCTCCTTTTGGTACTGGTATCATTTATGGAAAAGAGTACATAAATGCTCGCGACATTATTAAGAAAATAAACATTGGCGACAATGTTGCTGGCAAAGTTGTCACTTTGGACAACAAAGACGGATACATTGAGATCTCTCTAAAAGAAGCTCGTCAGGCACTCATCTGGAGTGAAGCAGAAGAGGCTATTGCAAACAAAACAATTTACGAAATCCCTGTCATGGAAGCTAACAAGGGAGGACTCATCCTCGCATGGCAAGGTATCACTGGATTTTTACCTGCTTCACAGCTCAAGACTGAGCACTATCCTCGCGTAGCTGATGGAGACAAAGATAAAATCCTAGAAGAGCTCAAAAAGCTTATCGGCACAAAAATTTCAGTTGCAATCATCGGAGCTATTCCAAAAGAAGGCAAACTAATTTTCTCTGAAAAGAGTCCCGAAACAAAAAATAAAGAAAAAATCATCGGCAAATACGCTGTAGGTGATGATGTTGTAGGAGAAGTGACTGGTGTCGTAGATTTTGGAGTATTTATGAAGCTTGAAGAAGGACTAGAAGGCCTAGTACACATTTCTGAGATCGACTGGACACTTGTAGAAAATCCAAAAGCAATGTTTAAGGTGGGTGAAAAACTAAAAGTTAGAATAATAGAGATTAAAGAAGGAAAAATTTCTCTATCTATCAAAGCTCTCAAAACAAATCCTTGGAAAGAAGGTGAAAAGAAATACAAAAAAGATGATATCGTACAAGGTGTTATCATAAAATTCAACAAACACGGTGCATTAGCAAGTATTGAAGAAGGTATTGCTGGACTTGTACACGTATCTGAGTTTGGTAGTGAAGCAAAGCTCCGAGAAAAACTATCTCTTGGAAAGAGCTACACATTCAAGATCACATTATTTGATTCAAAAGAGCAAAAGATGGCATTGTCTTTTGTTGGGGAGAAATAATTTTAAAACAAAAAACACCCAACGGGGTGTTTTTTGTTTTACTTCTTTTATAAAAAAAAGACCCCCGCGTTGATCACGCGGGGGCCAATTGAACTACTCATCAGCTACTCGTAACGAAAAACACTACTTCTTGGGAACTGCCAAGAATTCTCCAGACACTTCCGGAGCGAAGTACTTTTCGTAGATCTCCATCAGGAACTTACTGTCAGCACACGACTTCCTGACATGCCTGTATTCCGCCTCAGTTGGCACATCCTTGAAGGCATAAAACAGGGCCTCAAGCGCCCAATCCTGACAGCTTTCAGGGGTCTGGAACGAAAAGACATCCTTACCCTCTTGGCGCCTGAGTTCAGTAGCGACGAACTCACGATCTTCGATCGCCCTACGGATTTCTCCGTGAACATTCGACCTCAATTCTGAAGCATGCTCCAGCGTGTTTGCCGGCAACATCATGCGCCAAAGAGAGCAGTCTGGGGTCACGAAGTCATCGAAGAGAAATCCAAGATCGTAAGCACGATGCAACCTGTGCCGAAGCCAGCAGTAGAGAGTGCCGTGAGCAGAGTTAGTGAGCATTTTGCCCAAGAAATTGATGCCAGTAAGAGTCTTGACGTCGGTGGTATTAACAATTCCACCGATGTAATACTGGTACCGACTGTTCTCAAGCACCTCAGCATGATGGAATTCCCGATTGCACCAGCGAACAGGATCGATCCGACTTT
>CAYOFR010000066.1:0-7181 GCA_964403475.1 uncultured Candidatus Saccharibacteria bacterium
CACCATGACGTCATACTCGCCGAGAGCGGTCTCCAAATGACCACGCCAGATTGGCATGGACTCAAACGGAACGGTGGGCACAGGAGAGGCAGACTTGCTGTTTTCCCGGAACGCATCTCCAGAGACATCGAACATTGCCCAAAAGCAAAGGGATACGAGTACGGTGCAGAAGAACAGACCAAACGCCACGGGCAAACGGTTTTTCTTTTTCATCGAGAATCCTTCCTCTCTTTATGAAAACCCACCAACCCACGCTGGGTAAGTATGGTTACCTTCCACAAACAATCATGCCACAATTTTCACTTAAAGTCATTAAAAAAATCCAACCAAACTTTGCCAAATTTTTTTGAAAAATCCATCGTTATTTCCCTCAACGACCTGACTCCCCTTTGATTCTACAACGTATATAACACCCTCGCCTTCCTTTGCAACATTAAACTTCTTTCTTATTTCTTCCTCTTGACCCTTTTCTGTATTCAATCTTTCTACATCTTCAATCAATTTTGCCTCCTGTTTACGCATACTCTCAAGCTCTGCATATACTTCTTCAAAATTTCTCTTACTTTCTACTTTTGTTTTATAAACTTTCCAAGTGGCGTGCGCCAAAATAATAATAACGACAAAAAGTATCGCGACAGTTGTCTTTGAATATATTCTATTGCGAATTATACGTTTCTTTTGAAATTCTCTTTCAAGCATGCTAATCTACAGTATATGTTATTCCACAAGAAAAATAAAAAGAAAATAGAGGTTATATGGATGGTTTTGTGCGTTCTTATTATTATAAGTATGATCGTTTTTTCTATCCCTTCTCTCTGGAGATAAAACTAGTCTGATTTGACCATCTTTAAGAAGACATCGTTTGGGATATTTACTTTTCCCATTGCTTTCATCTTTTTCTTACCTTTCTTTTGTTTCTCTCTGAGCTTCATTTTTCTTGTGATGTCTCCCCCGTACATATGCTGAGTCACATCTTTTTTCAGAGCTGAAAGTGTACGAGATGAAATGATTCTGCCCAAAGCCTTGCCCTGTATCTTTGTTACGAACATCTGCCTAGGCAATGCGCCAAAAAGCTTTTCTACAGCGTCTTCTGCTTCTTTTTCTACAGTTCTTCTAGAAGTAACTCGTGTAAAAGCTGGCACGGGCTCCTCCGCTACCAATATTTCAAGTTTTACTACATCAGCAGGACGCATATCTTTTATTTCATAAGAAAGAGAGGCGTATCCAGCCGACACACTTTTTATAGTATCAAAAAAATTCTTCATCAATTCACGAAGTGGCATTTCCATATGAATCTGCATTCTGTTGTCTCCAAAAGAATTTGTCTCACCTACTACAGCTTCGTGATCATAAAGTATTTGCATTATTGGACTTAGATAGTCTGCAGGAGTAATGATCGTTACATCCACCCAAGGCTCGAGAGTGTTTGCCAAAAGATGTTCGTCTGGAAATTTTGCTGGAGAATATATCATCTCTTTCTTTCCATCTTTGTATTCAACTTCATAAGTAATACTAGGACTAGTGACAACAAGATCTAGATTAAACTCTCTGCGCAAACGCTCTGTAATTATTTCCAAATGAAGCATTCCCAAAAATCCACAACGAAAACCACGACCGAGAGTACCAGAAGATTCCTCTTCAAAAGTAAAAGACGAGTCAGAAAGACGTAATTTACCAAGAGCTTGTTTGAGTATTATAAAATCATCTTGGCTTTCAGGATAAATAGAAGACCAGACGACAGGTCTAGGGCTCATGTATCCAGAAAGAGGTGGCAGAGTATCATTTACAGAAGCCACAGTATCTCCCACAGATGCTATTCCGGATTCTTTTATTCCAGTGACTATGTATCCTATTTCTCCAGCAGAAAGAGACTCACATGGTATTTGTGTTGGAGAAAAAGTTCCCACTTCTAATGCCGTAAATGTTCCACCAGCCACTTTAAATTGAAGCGGAGAATTACGTGACACTGAACCATTCATAACACGCACATACACGACGACACCTTTGTGGTTGGAATATTGAAAATCAAAAACAAGTGAGCGGAGATTTTTTGTCTGCTCTGTTATTTGCGGTGGCGGTATTTTTTTTATAATTTCTTTTAAAAGATTCTCTACCCCCTCACCTGTTTTACCAGACACCTCCAAGATTTCATCCTGAGAACAGTTTAAAAGTTTTGCTACTTCTTCTCTAGCCTTTTCTTTTTGAGCAAGAGGAGAATCTATTTTTGTAAGTACAGGAATAATTTTTAAATTAGATTCACGCGCCATACTGAGAGTTGTAAGCGTTTGCGCTTGAACACCCTGTGTCGCATCAACAAGCAAAAGCGAACCCTCAACAGCCTTGAGCGCACGCGATACTTCATATGAAAAATCTATATGTCCAGGAGTATCGATGAGATTTAGGATATACTCTTGGTTATCCAACTTATATTTCATTCTCACAGGCTGCATTTTTATAGTGATTCCGCGCTCGCGTTCAAGCTCCATAGTATCTAGTACCTGGTTTGTCATTTTGCGCTTTTCTATCGTATTGGTAATTTCTAGCATACGATCAGCCAGGGTGGATTTACCATGGTCTATATGGGCGATAATAGAAAAATTGCGGATGTGTTGCATAGGTCGTATATTAGCAGAAATTTAATATAGATGAAAATAAACAGTTTTAATAAGATAGATTTTTTGTTTTTTCTACCCCACCTCTGGATCAGGACCGATTACTTTCGCCTTCCAGAATTTTTTATGCAAAGCACGCCAAACCTCATCTATCTCTCTATTTTTTAATAATTTAAGCAAAACAACACCACAGAATATTCCTATCAAACCAGAAAATAATCCTTGCAAAAATATTCCCCAAAAAGTATTTATATCCAAAATATCATCAAAAATATCCAAGTATCTATAAGCCACAAAACCCATTATTATAGAAGCTGAAAAACTCTGAAAAGCAGTCGACAATACTGGCTGAGAAAATCCCCTAAACTCTTTTTCAAACAAAATCCAATACACAATAAAACCCACCCAGGAACCAAAAGAATAAGCGACAGGCATCATTAGCACGGCACTTCCCGGCAAATCAACAACCTTAAATAGAGACTCTACAAAAAACTGAAATACTGGAATTGTGTTAAAAATATGAGTAAAGACAAAACCGCCCAAAATCATACAGCCAGCTGAGAAAATATTTACCAAAAGAGGCGTTTTAGTATTTCCGCTTGAATAATATGCTCTAACAAACAAAAGCAAAAGAGACTGTGGTATCAGAGAGATAGCAAATATTGCCAGACAAGCTGCGGTGAGTCTCGTGTCAGACCAGCTAAACTGTCCTGACCCTAAAATAGTACGCACTATTTGCGCACGCAAAACAATAAACATCATCATCACTGGCATTGATAAAAACATCACATGCCTACACCCCGCTATCATTTGTTCTACAAATTTGTTTTTGTCACCAGAGACAAAGTGTTTTGTAAGTATAGGAAAAGCGGCTAGTGAGTAACTCACAGCAATAATACTAAGTGGCACAGATTGCAGATTGCTAGCAAAACTAAAAACAGAAATCGAGCCAACGGTCATAGCACTAGCAATGGCGATCAAAAAGAAACGTGCTACTTCAGGAGCAGACACAGTGAGAGCTCTGGGCAGAGAGACCAGTACTACATTTTTAATTTCAGAAAAATATATACGGAACTTAATTTTTGGGAAAAGGCCATGCAGCATTACAAATGGCACCTGTATAATCAGATGCAAGAAAGCACCCAAAATAACACCCCAGACCAAACCAGCAACACCGTATATTGGAGAAAGAAAAATTATACCGAAAATAATTCCGACGTTATATAGTATTGGACTAAGAGCATAAATAAAGAAACGATTTGCCATCTGAGTGATGCTTCCCAGAAAGTTGGAAATACCTAGCAAAATTGGTGACAACAAAAGTATTCTAGATAGTTTTATCAGATCATCTCGACTTTCACCAACAGCAAAACCTGGAAAAAGTTTTTCTGTAAGAATTGGCATAAAAAAGAAGGCCAGAGCACAAGTAACAACAATCAAAAAGAAGAAGGATGAAAAGACAGAATCGATAAATCTCTTGGCCTCCTCCCTATTGCGCGATGTCTTTTCTATCAGAAAAGGAATCAAAACAGATATAGACACAAGAGAAGCAATAGTCACAAAAATAAAATCAGGAATTCTAAAAGAAGCGTAATACAGATCAAGCGAGTGACTTGCTCCAAAATAGTTGGCAAAAAGCCTATCTCTCACCAAAGCTAGAAGCTGAGAAAAAATAGCAAAGAAACCCAAAAGATAAGCGGCCTCATGAAGTCCGCTTATCTCTTTGTTAAGAAATTTTAATATCCGATTTACCATCTATATATTAGTTTTTCTTTTCCTCAACAGGCAACTTACTTCTCTTTTCTGGTTTGTCATCAACAGGTGGCTCTGCATTTGTAAAAGCGCCTCTTCCCTCTCTAAGGTTTTTCAAAATCAAAGCAACCTCTTCATTTTCTGGATTTAATTTTGCCAAATCTTCAAATTGAGCCAAAGCCTCATTTCTCCTACCGATTTTTTCATAACTCAAACCGAGAAAATATTTTGCGTTTGAATATTGGGGTACAATCTTTAAAGCCTTCTCAAGAGAGACAGATGCTGAAGAATAATCTTTGTTGTTGTATTGCAATAGACCTAGCTCAAACAAAACACCAGCATCGTTAGGAGAAATCAAAGAAATACCTTGCATAGAAGAGATGGCACTTTTTATATCTCCATCCGCAACCTCTATTTGAGATCTAAAAAATATAGCCTCAGTATAGTTTGGTTTTTGTTCAAGCGCTTTTGCTAAATACTCTTTTGCCTTAACATAATCCTTCTTACTTGCCTCAAGTCTAGCAAGCATTAAATATAACCTAGGATTTTGTGGACTATCCTTAATAGCTTCATTGTAAGCTTCTACTGCATTCTCATATGCCTGCGGTACTCCGAGAGGGTTGACTGCCTCATATACCCTAGCCACAGAAACCCAATTTTGATAATTTGTAGAGTCAAATTGTACAGCACTATTAGCACCGCCAATTGCATTTCCTAAAACTCTCTGGAATTCATTTCTGACCTCATCAGAAACTTTTTCACTAGTAATACTAGAAACAATATTTCCTAAACGAATTATTTGTAACTCTGAAAAACCTCTGTAATAGACATCATTCCCCCACAAACTAATAGCTTTTATTGTATTAGACTCTGCCAAATCCATATCTTTCTTTTCAGACAATGCGATTACACCATTTGAAAAGTAATAAGCGGACAATGTTCTTTCTGTAAAAATATAACCGAAAGATAGAGTTGCTATCATTAGCAAAACCAAAGAAAGAACCATTGCAAAACTCGCTCTTGGATAAGCAGAAAAAGAGACATCTATAGAACTTAGTATCTTGTTGCGATGCAAAGATGCAAAAAATAATCCAGTAAAAAAGAATGTCAATAAGATAATTGAAGTGCCTGGAATATAAGTACACGACATAATCCAAAGATACAAAGATACAAAGAAAGAAGAAGCTGTCAGATACTTAAAGAAATTATTTTCTTCTTTAGCGAAAATTGATATAAAACCGAAATACAAGAAAAAACCAAAGAAAACAACCCATGCCATAAAACCAACAACCCCTGTAGTGATTAGAAATGTTGGAATATAACCTATACCAGCACCAAACTCTGTATCCCAAAAATTGGTTGAGTTTATACCAGATGGTTTCAATAATTGCCATTGAGATGAAAAAGTATTTGGGCCAGATCCAAAAAAAGCATCGTTCTTTAATACACCCCTTGAGACATCAATTGTGGCAACCCACGAAGGTCTTGCTTCCAGATTTGAGAGATTAAATGATGAAGAAATGGAATTACTAATAGTACTCACAAGGGGTGTCAAAAACAAACAAGAAGCTATTAAAACAACCATAGTTAAAATAGATATCCTCCTCACCACACCATCACCCTTTGAAATGTGAATAATCTCGCCATCTAAACCAATCTTCTTTTCTGCACTGACTGAAACTTGTTCAAGTGAAAAAAGATAAACAAAAAACAGTAAAGAAAGCACAGCCAACACAATCCACAGTAAAGAGAAATTTATAATCACCAAAAAAGCAAAAGAAACAAAGAAAACAATACGTGATAAATTTTTAAATAATCTACCCATCGCAAGCATTTCAATACTGACCAAAGACAAAATCAATGTTAATCCATAAAAGATAGAAAGATCATACCAACCACCCAAAAAACTTGATGTAGTATAACTAAAAAAGCCAAAAGACAAAAAATCAGGACCGAAAACAAAACGCATCAGATGAAATAGGGAGACGACAACAAAAGTAAAAAATATACAAACATAAGAATAAAAGAACTTTTTCTCTGACTGAAAAAGATTCAACACCAAAAACACAAGCATAAACATAGTTAGGATAAAAGAAAAAGTACCTGTCTCAAAGCCAAAACCCATTAGAGACATAGAAGGTACCTGACTCAAAAGAGCAGAAATCAAAATAGTAACTGGCACCAAGACGACAGATAAATATACCTTGCCTACTGGTAATTCAACTTTTCCCTTTTTCAAAACTGAAATTAGAAAAATGAAAAAAGAAAGCAGTACAAGAGAAGATATAAATATAGACTTGCTAGACTGCAGAGAAAAACTCATAGAAGGTATGAAGAAAATAGGAGCAAAAAAGACCAAAAAAAGAATGGCCACAGAAGGTATATTTTCTAATTTGAAAAAAGATTTTAATCCCCTACTTTCTACAATATTTTCTTTCATATTTTATTAAGATAAATAATTTAATACTCGTAATTATATAAAATTTTACAACCCTATTCAATGAGTACTTAAACACAAAGACCCGCTTTAGGCGGGTCTTTTTGATGTGTTTGTCTTGTGTCTATAAGACGAATTTTGTATCCTTGCGGACGATGATTATTTATCTGTTCTGCTTGTTACCAAGCGAATCAAGCGGCACTCTCTACTTTCGCAGAGCACGGCCTTGCATACAAGTAAGAATTTAGCCGTTGCAACTCGTATGTTGCCATACGAGCTTATCCAAAATCGTTTTAAGGCGCCTTTGGATATCGCATCACTTTCGCTTTGCGACGTCTCTGTTCGCATCTCGCGGATTACTCCGGACGGGTGTTACCCGC
>CAYOFR010000067.1:0-10302 GCA_964403475.1 uncultured Candidatus Saccharibacteria bacterium
GATAGGTATTTGCTAAAACAACCTGCGCTCCAAGTTCACTCAACATTTCAGGAGTAAGCCCTTTTACAGTAGCTTTTGTGCCAACAGAAACAAACGCCGGTGTCTCTATTGAGCCATGCGGTGTTTCTATAAGGCCAGCACGACCCAAGTGGCCGTCTAGCTTTTTTTGAATTGTAAAATTTATAGGTTTTAACAAACTATTTTACATCCAACAATTCAACATCAAATATCAATGTAGAATTTGCAGGAATTATGATATTTCCAGCTCCATCTTTCATATCAACAGAGCCATATCCGAGCTGAGGAGAGATGATGAGTCTTCTTTTACCTCCAACTTTCATACCCTCTATACCCTTTTCCCAACCCTGAATTACCATACCTTGACCTAGAGGAAAAGTAAAAGGGGCTCTACCTATAGATGTATCAAAGACTTTTCCGTCCTCAAGCATTCCTGTGTAATTTGCAGTAACAGTCTTACCATTTACAGCAAACACTCCATTACCAACCAAAACATCTTGTATCATCAAACCTGGAACCACCTCAATTGATTGTGTATCTTGCATATTTATTTCATTACTTTTTATAGGATTAGCATTTCCACCAAATAATGTTGTCATTAAATTACTTGATGAAAAAAACCAAAATACGATAACGAGACCTATAGCTATTGCCACCCACTGATTTAAAGAGAATTTCTTCATTATGATATACTAAATGTTAATATAAATATTATAGTATTTAGCAAAGTACCTGTAAATATGAAAAATAAATCAAATCAAACAAAAAAAACACCAATAGACTCGCCTGTGACACTAAAAGAACTGCATGAGCTTAGTCAAGAAAGAGTCGGCAGAATATCAAAAGAACTTGGTGATGGATTTGATTTCATTACAAAATACGATAGATCTGTGACTTTTTTTGGATCCGCACGTTTCCCAGAAGGTCATCCTTATTATGAAAAAGCTCGTAGTCTCGCTCAAAAAATCGTAAAAGAATTAAACTACTCAGTACTTACGGGCGGCGGACCTGGAATAATGGGTGCGGCAAATCAAGGCGCTTTTGAAGCTGGCGGATCTTCACTTGGAATGACTATTAGACTGCCGCACGAACAAAAAACCAATCTATTTCTCACTGATCATATAAACTTCTATTATTTTTTCACCAGAAAAGTCTGTTTGTCTTTTTCAGCTGAAGCATTCGTCTTTTTTCCTGGTGGCTTTGGAACTCTTGATGAATTTTTTGAAATAATAACTCTCGTACAGACAAAAAAAGTGCGCGATGTGCCTATCATTTTAGTCGGACTAGAATTTTGGAAAGGACTTGAAGATTTTTTGATTCGACATTTGGTAGATATCGGTACAATAGATAATTCTGATTTAAATATTTATATTATTTCAGATGATGAAGATGAAATCGTCGATATTATTAGAAAAGCTCCAATAAGAAATGAACAATAAAAAATGTAAACCGTGTGAAGAAAAAACTACTCCACTCTCACACTCTGAATCAGAAAATTTGAAAGAAAAGATAAATGAGTGGTCTTTGATAGAAGATACTCATATAGAAAAAACATTAAAATTTAAGGATTTTAAAGAAGCACTAGATTTCGTAAACAAAGTGGGAGCGATAGCAGAAGAAGAAGGTCATCATCCTGATATAAAAATTCATGATTGGAATAAAGTAACACTCACCCTTTCCACACATTCAATAGGAGGACTATCTGAAAACGATTTTATACTAGCTTCAAAGATAGATGATTTAAATAGATAAAAGACAAGGGCTGGGAGCTATTTTCGCTCCCAGCCCTTTTTTTCCCCTTTGTGTTCCCCACTTGCTTAGGCGACGAGCTTCTGACGAGCCTTGCCAAGCGAAGGTGCTGCCGAGGCAGGGTCAGGCTTGACCACCCGCACACACACCCGCTCATACCCCTTGAGCAAAACGGCAAACCCAATCAGATCAGCGCAGTGGATGTTGCCACAGAGCTCAACGTCGTACAGACTGTCCTCGTAGTTGGCGTGGGTGTTGGACCCGGGACAGAGAACGTAATTCACTCCATCCTTCTGCGCCACGAGAATCGGCCTGCCCGCAGAGTCCTTGGGGTACCTGTCGCAAAACGCTTCCACCCCCAGATCAAGGGCCGTGAACTTGAGATCCTTGATCAGATCAGAAGTCTTGACCCCCTTCTTCTTCTGCAGAGACTTCCGACTCTTGTGCCACCTTCCCCGCGACTTCTTCCTGAGCTCCTTCTGGGCCTCATCATCAAGGTGGGCCTTGACGATGTCGTTGCCCTTCCTGCGCTCACCGCGCAAATACGAACGGGCCTTCGCCATCAAACTGGTCTTCATCTCATTGTTCCTAGAAAAAGCCTACCCCAATTACTGTCAGGGCTTGCAGTTACCCCCAAACACTTGAAGGTAAATTTTCTTGGAGACACACACATAGAACTCCAGCTAAAAATCCTAACACATATACACAGTATTGGCAATAAAAATAGATGACGCAAGAAATCTTATGTTATAATTTATTCATGTTATACGAAATAGATTTAATATTTTTACGCTTCTTTAAAAAAATACAAATACCAGCTAGTCGAATTGCGATTTTTGTAATATTTTTTTGGTTTGGAATTTTAAAGGTTCTTGGTTTTAGTCCAGCAGAAGGCTTAGTAAAAGAATTGTTACTAAATACGATTCCTTTTATGTCACCATCGACTTTTGTCGTATTGTTTGGATTGTTCGAAATGCTTATAGGAACAATGTTTTTAATAAAAGGATTGGAAAGAGAAGTTATTCCTCTACTAGCCTTTCACATGGTAACAACTTTTATGCCATTGGTTTATCTACCATCAGTCACATGGACACAAGCTTTTGTGCCAACACTAGAAGGACAATACATAATCAAAAATTTAGTAATAATAGCTACTGCGATAGGAATAGCAGCAAATCTTCATCCTATTAAACACAAAAGCTAAGCCTTAGTAACGTCTCTTGGAGAAAAAATATTTACTGTCCAATCAACAGCTATTTTTATTCTGTTTGGCCAATAAGCAAAATTGAATAGATATACTGTACGCCAAAGCCACCAAGCAATAGGACCTGACCAATTGATACCGAGCACTCTACCTATAGCGTGCCACTGTCCAAGCGACATCAGACTTCCGCGTGAATGATAAATAAATTTTTTCAACGGTCTTTTATAAATAGTAGACGCTATATTTTTTCCGGCACAGAGACCTTGTCTCACAGCCACCTGTGCAAGCATACCCATAGGTTTTGAATTATTATCCATCACACAAGCATTATCGCCGAGAGCAAAGACATGAGAAAAGTTTTTTAGACGTAAATATTCATCAGCCATAATCCTTCCAGAAACATCTTTTTCAACTTCTTGTACAAATTCTATAAAATTTGGCTTTACACCCGCTGTCCATATTTTGTGAGTTGCATCAATACTACTTCCATCTGAAAAAATCACTGCACTTTCTGTAACTTCTTTTACATCTTTGTTCAAAAGCACATTTACACCCTTTTGAGTAAGGACATTTAAAGACTCCTTTCTCAAACTAGGATCAAACATAGGTGCCAATTCTGGTCCTCTGTTTATCAAATACAGAGAAATATCATCTCTACAAATATGCCCTTTGTAATATTTTTTAAAGGTATCAAAAAACAAATCTGCCATTTCAGCAACGAGCTCCACACCCGTAGGTCCACCACCTATTACAGCAAAGCTAAGCATTTTTTGTCGCTCTTCTTTGTTTGCCACACTCGAAGCTTCTTCAAAATTTGAAATAAAATTATTTCTGAGCTCTATTGCCTCTGCTAGATTTTTTAGCACTAGACAATTTTCTTGTGCGCCTGGAACATTATAAAAATTAGTTGTCGCACCGAGAGCTATGACCAGATAATCAAACTCTACACGCCCTCTGTCTGTAAAAACAATATTCTTTTCTAAATCAACCTTTTCTACTTCAGCTACAATCAGGTCAGCACAACTTTTATAAATAATACTTCTTACTGATTCCACTACATGTCTAGAACCAAGACCGCCAGTAGCGACCTCATGGAGCATAGGCGTAAAGAGAAAATAATTTGTTTTATTTATTATTAAAATTTCTGTATCTTTCTTTGGTAAATTTTTTATAAGTGAAAGATAAGTATAAATACCCGCAAATCCAGCACCCAATATAACTATTCTTTGTTTCTTCATATATTTTTATGTCTATTATTGTATCAGATTTTCTGAAATAGAAAGTACCCCTGTGTTTTTGTTGATTTCTACAGACAAATCCGTATGAGCGCTTTTTATTATCCCAACCTTTACACTGACATAAAAGTTGAAATTTTCACCTTGTCTGTCTATATTACCTATTTCACATTCTCCATCAGATATCTTTAAAAACTCTCCACCAAGATAGCCGGCGTCTTCAGCTAATTTTAATTTTATTTTCTCAACACAAGACATTGCTAAATAAAAACTGGCGGTTTTCTTTTCTTGGTTTAAGACACTGGCACGAGCAAAAAATCCAGTCAGACTTTGCTCATACATCATAATCATAAGCACCGAAGATATTATTATTGCAGAAAGAAGGGTTATATAACCGCCATTTTCATTCATATTATTTTTCAAAATAAATTCCGTCTATATAAAATTTCAATTTATTTTCAGAAAAATTAAAATCCTCTACAGAAAAAGCACTTGATGTCAGAGCTTCTGCATCACTATTTTCATATTTAATCCATATTCTTCCTGACTCCTCATACAACTGAAAAATATCGTCTTTTTTATTTTTTAAAAAATTTATTTTCTGCAAGATAAAGTGACCCTCTTCAAAAGCCAGGCTTTTGTTTAAATTCATTTTGTTTAAATCAATCAAGCTAAAAGTAGACACGATAACTCCAGTGAGTAAAAGTGATGAAAGAGAGATATAAATAAGGACTTCTATTAAAGTGAAAGCTTTTTTATTTTCTATAAATCTCATATATTTTTTGATTTAAAACCGAAGCTCCATACAAGACACCATTTTGAATATCAATAGAAGATAAAGAATCGTTAAAATTATCTAAAAATATTTCTTTTACATTTAGAGGATCCGAAACATCTAATGCGATCAGACTTTTAGTCATGTCTGTTGTAGATAAAAAAGCGATATCATTACTCACAACAATAGAACTTATATAAGAATTCAAACCAGACAGCGCAACGTTTGCTTCACCTATCTTTTTAGGATTGCTCGGTGAAGAAATGTCCACAAAATAGAACTCCGGATTTAAAATAGCGCCCCTTTTTCTACCGAGATACAAAATATCACCTATCACATAAATAGATGTTGCGTCCTTATCATTTACGCTACTGTTCCCAGCATTGAAAAAACCAACCTCAAACATCCCAGATGGATTGGCGACATCAATAACGATCAACTCCTTAGTATCAGCAGAAGTAGCTAAATAAGCTTTATTATCCTTTATCCAAATATCATTAATATTGTGACTTAATTCTATAAAGCCGATTTCATAAGGATTACTTGGGTT
Source organism: uncultured Candidatus Saccharibacteria bacterium (assembly GCA_964403475.1). Lineage (GTDB taxonomy): Bacteria > Patescibacteriota > Minisyncoccia > Phycocordibacterales > CALRHW01 > SICJ01. The sequence goes on from CAYOFR010000067.1 coordinate 5,532, forward strand.
TAAGACATTAAAAATATGAAATTCTGGTCCGGCAGTTTCTTTTGTACCCACATAAACACGTCCATCAAAATATCTGACACTTCTACCCTGAGGAAAAGATCCCTCTGGCCAAACTCCAAAAAGATTTCTTTTTGAAACGAAAAGCGGAGCATTTTTGTTTTGTACATCGATTATCAAAAATTGACTTGAAGTAGAATTTGCAACTGCATAAACAAAATCGGAAGTGGCATCTATAGAAAATATTCCTTCACCCACATTCAATTCAGATATTTTTTTATAGTTATTTTTTATATCAAAAATATATAAATCAGAATCTTCCAATGCATCAGTGTTGGAAGAAACAAAAGCAAAATCTCCGACAATATCAATATCAGTCACATTTTCAACATCAATAGAATAATTTATTTCCTGACGATCTTTCCATTCTTCTGAACTAAATTCTGGAGCATCACACGGTTCAAGTATTTTTGAAAAATAAGAAGTGTCAGTAAAAATCTGACTGAAATAAATGCTTTTTAAAACACCATTCATTTTCCAAGTATCTAGGAAAGTTGTCTTTTTTACACAATTAGAAATATAAAGATTACTAACTTGTTCATTGTAAATACCATAAGTCGACGTAGTAGAAAAACTATTTTCACTTCTCAATTTACTTTCTATGTTAGAAATAGAATTTAAAGAAATCTGACTATCCAACAAAAGATTTTGAGAAATAAAAGAAATACTTGTAGCCATAGTCAAAGAAACAGTAATAATTGCAAAAGCGATAATTATCTCTATTGTAGAAAAACCATTACCAGTCGATTCCGCCTTCATAATTTATTTTTACTTTTATATCACCATGATCATCATGGAAAATCACCTCATGTTCTTTTGATACCCGACCAGTAAGTCTTTCAAAAACAATATCCAATCCATCAATATTTACACCATGATCTTGTCTTGAAATATTATTTACAGATTCGCTCCTCGCTTTTTGTAAATTACTTACAAAATCAATCGCCTTTTCCTGCGCTGTCTGCCTTTTCAAAAAATTCAAATCAAAAATTGGCACCACCAAAAGAGTCAAAGAAAAAAGAGCGACAACAAGTATCGTTTCTATTAAAGTAAACCCGAGATTTTTGTGCATATTTATCTCTTAATATTTTGGGTAATTCTATATATAGGGGTTATGACTGAAATAGCTATAAAACCGACGACAAAACCCATAATAATCATAAGAACTGGCTCAAGCATCGAGCTAAGCTTTTTGATAATCTCATCAAGTTCCTTTTCGTAATATTCAGAAATATAGCGAGAAACTTCCATAAGATTTCCAGAAGATTCGCCGACAGCAATCATCTGACTAACCATAATAGGAAAAAGATTTTGGTTGATTGCAATAAAACTTGAAATTGGCAAACCTTTTGTCACATTTTCGATTAGAGATTCGTACTCCTTTTTATAAACATAACCCGTGCAACCAATAGATATTATTTTTAGCGATTCTTTTAAAGAAATATTACTTTTCAGCAAAAGACTGAGCGTTCTAAAAGTCTGTGTTATTTCATAATACTGAAACATGTGGCCAAAAATAGGAATTTTTAGGCAAAAATATTCACAATAAATACGAAATCTTTTATTTCTTTTCCAAAAAAATACAAAAGTAGAAATGAACAAAGTAAACAAAATCAATAACCAAAACCAATACCGAGTAAGGTAAAAATGAAAGGCTATCAAAATCTTTGTGCTAAAAGGTAAAGATACATTTAGACTAGAAAAAATCGGGGTTATTTTCGGTAAGATATATAGAGTTATCATGCCAGTCACTCCAATGGTAGATAAACCGACAAACAACGGATAGAAAAGAGCACCTATGATTTTTTGAAACAAAATCTGTCTCTTTTTTAATTCTTCAGAAACATATTCCAAATTTACACCTAGTGTGCCAGTCATCTCTCCTGTCCTTATTATTTGCACAGCCAAACCACTAAATCTCGGCTTTATTTTTTCCAAACTTTTTGATAAAAAATTGCCATTAGAAACATCAGACAAAATCTGGTCCAAAAAATCTCTTTCTTTCTTGTTTTTTGATTGCATCTTAAGCATAAACAAAGAATCAAAAAGAGAAATATCAGCATTTATTAGAAACGCTAGACGTGAAGCAAAATACGCTTGCGCACGAAGAGATAATTTATTCATTTAAGCAACGAAATAATTCTTCGATGGTAATAAAGCCGGATTCGACTTTTTTAATACCATCTTTTATTAATATATTTAGACCTGAGTCTATTGCGGTCTTTTTTATTTTTATAATTTCAGAATTAGAAACAATTAACTCGCGAATAGAGTCATTCACAACCAATACTTCGCACACCACCATTCGCCCCAAATATCCAGTAAATTTACATACTTCACATCCAGCACCGTACCAAGTTTTTTTTAAATCATAATCATAATTTTTCCGAAACAATTCAATCTCTACAAAAGAAAGTACTTTTTCTTTTTTACAATTTACACATATTTTTCTCACTAATCTTTGAGCAATAACCAAACGCAAAGTAGAGGCAACCAAAAAAGACAAAACTCCCATATCCAAAAGACGCGGTATGGCTGTGACAGAATCTATTGTATGAAGAGTCGATAGCAAAAGATGTCCTGTAAGTGCTGTGTTGACCGCTATCTGAGCTGTCTCTAGATCTCTTATCTCACCGACCATTATAATGTCAGGATCTTGTCTCAGTATAGAACGTAGCCCATTTGCAAAATTTAATCCTACGCGTGGATTGGTTTGAATTTGCTTTGTATCCGAGACAGAATATTCTATTGGATCTTCTATGGTCACAACAGATCTCTCTTTTGTATTCAACATCTTTATGAGTGTATAAAGAGTTGTTGTTTTACCTGAGCCAGTAGGACCAGTAACCAAAATCATCCCAGATTGTTTGTTTATGCAATTTAATATTTTTTCTTCATCTTGATCAGAAAAACCCAAATCAGAAAGACTGACAGAAGAGAAGGTTTGTGCGAGTAGACGTAAGACAATACTTTCCCCATGAAATGTTGGTACAAAAGAAACTCTCACATCAAAAAAATCATTTTTACCATTTGTGCTTGATAAGACATGTCTAAAACGACCATCTTGAGAATTTTTTTGTTCGTCTATTCTTAAGTTTGAGAGGATTTTTATTCTAGCTACAACTTCTGGAAAAAATTTACTAGGCAAAAGAGCAACATCTCGCAATAGGCCGTCTATTCTAAAACGAATTCTTATGTTTTTTTCTGTTGGATGCAGGTGAATGTCCGAAACATTAGAACAAAAAGCATCTTCTACAAGATACCTTACAAAATTTACAACAGAAAAATCTTTCTTTAGAGTCTCGCTCAAAATATTTTGAGCAAAAGATTGGCTCATTTTTTAATGAGCATTACAAAGTAGTACAGATGTTTAGATTATACACCCCTATCTGGTCTTGGTGCAATAATCATTCATTACGATACCCGCAGCCACAGCAACATTCAGAGATCTCACACTACCCATTTGTTTTATCTCTACCACATGATGGCACTTATCTAAAATTTCTTTTGGTATTCCCCCGCTTTCCTGACCAAAAACAATCAAAGTCTTTTTATTTTTATCCCATTTAAAATCAGCCAAATCTACAGCCTCTGTGCCATTTTCTACCGCGACCACTACTTCATATTCAGAAAAAATTTTATCTATATCTTCAACAAATTTAATATGTCTAAAATATTCATAAAACTCAGAACCAACACTAGCCCTTCTATCAAAAGTTTTGTGTCCGTATAAAACAATTTCGCTCGCGCCAAAAGCATTTGCACTTCTGACAATATTTCCAGCATTGTTGTCGTATAAAAGATTTACTATCAAAACACCGTAATTTAATTTACGTTCTGCGAGATATTTTTTTACCTCATCGTCTGTGAGCCATTTTAAATAATCAGCTCTGTTGCGTGGTTTGTTGGGATCATACGCAAGAGTTTTTGATTTAAACTCAAAAGCTCCGATTTTTTCCCCCGTTTTTTTATCCCCCTTTTTCATATTGAATATTACAAATGATAGCATATAATGTCCTGAGGTAGTTCTAGCGTCAAGTCGTGCTCTTCCTACACCCTAGACGGAGAATAACGATGAAAACGATCGTGGGCTTGATCGCTCTCTTCCTCATCATGTCTATCTGCTTCGCAAGCGGGCAGGCAAGGACTGAGAAGGAGGCAGTCTCGGTCTGGACCTCTTCAGACCACAACCATCAGCCGACAGGAGCTGAAATCGGTGCACCTTTCCAGAACGACACTGGAGACGCGTGCAAGAATCTCTTCAACTTCCTGAAGGCGGCTCTGTTCATTCCGGTTCCCTACGACATCAGACCCAAGAGGCTGATGAGGCAGAAAGCCACCGGAGTGTGCACCAAACTTGGATCTACCGGACAAAGGAAGATCCTTCAAATCGGGTAGTTTCACTGCCCCCAACCAATCCAGCCCGAGTCAATCTCGGGCTGATTTATTTTAAACAAAAGCGCCCCACGATGTGAGGCGCTCGAGTTTGCTGTGTTTTTTATGCGCTGACCAAAACTCGTGAAAGGCCAGGCACAACGATCGATAGATCGCTCTTGATTTCGCCAAACAGATCCTCGCGAGTCAAAGCTGTCGCTTGGATCTCTCGAACCGAATGAGAGAACTTGTTGAAATGCTTGATCACCTCCTTGAGATTTTCACCGTACTTCGCCAGTTCATCCTCCGAAAAGTCTGCGCTAGGAGCGAAATTCTCCTT
>CAYOFR010000068.1:0-1934 GCA_964403475.1 uncultured Candidatus Saccharibacteria bacterium
TCACGACAGGATAACCTCCATGAGGAGGATCCTTGACCACTCGAGACTTCACGCCCGGACCGCCGACGGGAGACGGCACGAAGGCCTTCTGACCAGCAGAGACGATGACGGTCTTCGGCTGAGCGCTGTCAGGCTGCTCGCCGATCTGAGCACCGGAAGCCATCGAAACGACCTCCACCCGCTGCGTCTCCGGCACCTGAGCGAAAACCCGCTCAGGCATCGGAGGGCTAACGTAGGGATGCTGACGCATCCACTCTTCGGCCTCGGACCTGTTCATCTCCTTCCCGTTCACCACATAAGTAGTGACGGAGTCGGGGTCGATCGTGGAGGCACAGCCTCCCAACACGACGAGGACAAAAGCGAGAAACGGAAGCATTGCAAAGGACTTCTTCATGACATTTGCCTTTCGGTAATTTGCGCAAAGATGCGCGGTGCGAATATCTATAAGGGGGTTTGGAAACACTCCGTACCCCGTCATCTCTGAATCTTTTATAATTATATCATAAGGTATAGACAAAGTCAATCACACAAACCAAGACATCTCCACAATATTTGATGTTTAAAAAAGCCCGAAAATGATAGTATAAAAGTTACACATGGTTCAATTTGACGAAGAAAAACAAAATCAACGTATAGAAGAACTAAAAAAGCACGAGGCAGAAGAGCTCACCCAAACATTGGCCGGAAAATATGGCATTCCCTACCTCGACCTATCTGTTGTACCTATAAACATAGACGCTTTAAGAGTCATAAAAGAAGCTGAAGCTATAGACGCACAAATAGCTGTGTTCAACATAGTAGATAAAAAAATTCATGTCGGCCTACTTTCTCCTTCCACAGAAAAAACAAAAAATGCCCTAGAGTCACTTAAAAAACGTGGCTATACACCAATCACTTATTTGATATCTCCAGAAAGCTTAAAGAAAGTTTGGAACAGATACAAAGATCTTTCTATGTCCATGGAGACCAGGGGTGGCGCTTTGGATATTTCAAACGAAGGAATCTTGGAACTTTTAGAAAAAGTTACAACACTTGAAGACCTAAAAAATATTCTTGAAGAGGGTTTGAACACAAAAAAAGCATATCGTATATCCAGGCTACTAGAGACCATGCTTGCTGGCGCACTATCAAACAAAGCATCTGATATACATCTAGAGCCAGAAGAAAATTATGTACGACTGAGATACAGATTGGATGGAGTGCTCACTGATATAATCCGTTTCGATACAGAAACATACAACCTAATACTTTCCAGAATAAAACTACTTTCAAATCTAAAGCTAAACATAAAAGGAAAGGCTCAAGATGGAAGATTTAGTATAAAAGTAAACGATGATGAAATAGAAATTCGTACTTCTCTCTTGCCTGGTGCATACAACGACTCAATAGTTTTAAGAGTTTTAAATCCAAAAGCCATTTCTGTGCCACTGGAAGATCTTGGAATACATCCACGCCTTCTTTCTTTACTGGAAAATGCAATTTCTAAACCAAACGGAATGATATTAAACACAGGACCAACAGGCTCTGGAAAGACAACGACCCTATACGCATTCCTAAAAAAAATACACTCACCTGATATTAAAATAATCACGATAGAAAATCCTATTGAATATCATTTGCCTGGAATAGTACAAACACAAACAAACGAAGACGGCTACACATTTTTGGAAGGTTTGCGCTCAGCCCTAAGACAAGATCCAGACGTGATAATGGTTGGAGAAATTCGTGACAATGAAACAGCAGAAATAGCTATAAACGCCGCTCTTACTGGTCATTTGGTTTTCTCGACACTTCACACCAACAACGCCGCCGGCGCATTCCCCCGTCTAATAGACCTCGGAGTAAACCCAAAGGTTATCACTTCAGCGATCAGCGCTTGTATGGCGCAAAGATTGGTACGAAAACTCTGTAGTGACTGCAGACAACAAAAAAAA
>CAYOFR010000069.1:0-11816 GCA_964403475.1 uncultured Candidatus Saccharibacteria bacterium
GTATGTGTGATACCACGGGTACTTTGACGATAAAAAATACTATTATTGCCAACAACTTAAAAAAAGGCGGTGGCTCTGCATATGATTTTTATAAAAATAATGTAGGTAGCACTGTAACTGACAATGGAAAAAATATTATCGGTAGTTCAAACGGTAGCTATACGTGGGTGGGCTCTGGTGATTGGACGGACACTGACTTAAACGGAAGTTTTACACTATACAGTGTCGGTACTACTGGCTCCTTAAATATGGAATCTACGTCAAGTACAAACGATGATCCAGACGGCACATACAATCACGCTATTTTCGCAAGCTCTATTGCAATAGACAATGGAGCCACTGGCGCAAACGGTGCCACATCTACTGTACCCACACTAGATCAGCGTGGTGCTACACGTAATAGCACTACAGATATTGGTCCTTTTGAATACAATGGAGGTGGTCTTTCTATATCAGCTCCCACCACCCAAGCATCTTCTGTAACTTTTAGTTCCGTTGAATACAACAGAATGACTGTGAGTTGGACAAATGGTAACGGCTCACGACGTGTAGCTTTTATGAAAGCAGCTAGTAGTGGTACAGCGTCACCGGTAGATGGTACATCATATGCCTCAAGCTCTGTGTTTGGAAGCGGTGATCAAATCGGCTCTTCAGGGTGGTATGCGATATATGATGGACTTGGGTCTAGTGTGACTGTTACAGGACTTACACAGGGTGTTACATATATAGTGCAAGTATTTGAATACAATGGAGTTTCTTCTGGTACAGCAGATTATCTTACTGATACAGCTACAAACAATCCAAACACACAACAATCACATGCCGTTGTTACTTTGTATGTAAATAGTTCCACAGGAAATGATTCTACTGGTGATGGATCAAGCGGAAGTCCGTATCTTACTTTTCACAAAGGATATACTTCTGCTAGTGCGGGTGACACTATAAATCTTACGGGTACTTTTACATGGACTGATTCTGGAGAGACGGGTGACTCTGCCACTACGGGTTACACACTTTCAAAAGATTTAACTATTCAAGGCAATGGTGCAGATGACACTATACTTCAGTCTGCCACAGCATCTACTACTGGAGACAGAAGAATATTTACTGTTTCATCTGGAGCTACCGTAACTATTGATGACATTATGTTGAGAAATGGTCGTGTGACAGGCTCTGTGTATGGAGGAGCTATTGATAACAGTGGAACACTTACTATTACTGATTCTGATATCAATAATAATTCCAGTCCTTCGTATGGCGGTGGAGGAATTGTAAATTACAGCACGCTTACTTTGGACAGAGTGTCTATGTGGAACAACACTGGATATTATGGTGGTGGTGCGATTAGAAATCTAGATGCCAATGGTGATATTTTTATTACAAATTCAACGCTTGCCTATAATCAACAAATGTCTAGTGGTGTATATACCAACGGTGGAGCTATAGACATGAGGTATGGTGATCTTACTTTGACAAATTCGGTAATAGCTTACAACTCAGCGTATGGTGTCGGTGGACTTTGTATGTGTGATACCACAGGTACTTTGACGATAAAAAATAGCATAATAGCTAGTAATCTAAAAAAAGGTGGTGGCTCCGCATATGATTTTTATAAATCAAACGCAGGTAGCACTGTAACTGATAATGGAAAAAATATCGTTGGAAGTTCAAATAGTAGCTACACATGGGTTGGATCTGGTGATTGGACAGACACTGATTTAAACGGAAGTTTTACACTATACAGTGTCGGTACCACAGGTTCTTTAAATCACAGTAGTACGCTAGCTACAAATAGTGCATTAAATAATACTTACACTCTTGCTATTACTTCGGCTAGTTCAATAGCAAAAGATAATGGAGCTACAGGAACAAACGGTACCATATCTGTACCTACTACAGATCAGCGACAAGGCACTAGAAACGGTACTACCGATATAGGTGCATATGAGTATGGTGCAACTTTTGGAGACACTACTGTGCCTACCGTGTCTGTGACGGCTCCAAGCTCTGGTGCAACAGTCTCTGGTGCCAGTGTTTCTTTTACGGCAGATGCTAGTGATGATGTGGCTGTGGCAGGAGTAAAATTTTATGTAAATGGAGTATTGCAGGGAAGCGAAGACACGACTTCTACATATGGTATTACATGGGACAGTACAGCGACTACTTCGGGTGCTTATACTCTAGTAGCCGTCGCTCGTGATAGCTCAAATAATTATGCTACTTCTACGAGTGTTTCTTTTAATGTTTTAAATACTGGACCAACACCCACATCTGTAGTAGCTATAGGATCTGATAATGGAGCTACTATTACTTGGACTACTGCTGACGCAGCCTCATCACGTGTATATTTTGGTCCTACCACAAGCTATGGTTCTTCTACACCAGAAACAGATACATCGCCACGTGTTACCAGTCATTCTGTTTCTATTTCCGGTTTACCATCCTGTGCTTACTATCATTATTATGTTGAAAGTAAAAATACTGCTTTAGATACTGCTACTAGTTCTGATTACACTTTTTCTACTACTGGTTGCACAAGTAGTGCGTCTATTACTGCCAGCGGAAATGGCACCATATCTACAGCTTTAGGTGGCACTTTGACACAGGGGGATATTACACTTACCGTGCCTACTTCTTTTACCAACGCATCAAGCTCTGCCATTTTCCAAGCAAATCAACTCAACTCTACGACATTCTTTTCTGGGATAACAAATCCAAGTGGTCTTAATGCTGTTGGAGATTCTGTTTTTCATCTTTCTGCTTTCATTGATGCTACCACCACCATCTCCTCTTTTTCTGCGCCTATTTCTGTAAAGCTCGCTTACACCTCTGCCGACATTGAAGGTATAGATGAAACAACTTTGTGGATATATAGATATGATGGTTTGTCTTGGTATGCACTTAATGATTGCTCTGTAGATACATCTGGCATGACCGTCACCTGTACTACTACAAATTTTTCTGACTTCGCACTCTTTGGTGAGGGGGTTGATAGTAGCGGGGGATCCAATAGTGGTTTTTCTGCCAATAGCCAAGTTGTAAATCTGATCAATATGGGTAAGGTACATGACGCGGTTTTAATTATTCAAAAATATCCATCTATATTAAACGATAAAAATGTTCTAGATTTTTTGAAAAAATATTTAGATAGTATTGCTCTAACACAAAATGTTGATTTATCTGGGCCGAATATTTTGATAGAAAAAGATCTCTATCTTGGTTCAGAGGGTGAAGATGTAAAAAAATTGCAGACGTTTTTGATAGCACAAAATAAAGGTCCGATTTCAAAAGAACTCGCTCGTGTGGGTGTAACTGGATATTTTGGTCAATACACAAAAAATGCTTTAGGTGAGTTTCAGAAAAGTGTTGGTATAGTGCCGTATTCTGGATATTTTGGTCCAAAGACCAGAACTTTTGTCAGTGATTTAAAAAATACAAAAGAATAGTCTCGTCTCTTCATGTGATAATATATTGTATATGACGATCACAATTATTATAGGTATTATCGGTGCGATTATTAGTGCAATTATTGGAACACTTTGGTATAGCGACAAAAGTCCGATGGGTAGGTTGCATATGAAGTGTCTTGGTTTTGATAAGTTGTCTCAGGCTGAAAAAGATGCTTTGAAAAAAGAGGCGATGCCAAATATGTGGAAGGTGTATAGTCTGCAAATGGTACTTTCCTTAATCACGTCGCTCTTTATTGGTTTCGTAACCTCATACACTGTAGCAAATGGTGGCCCCGCAAGTGCAGTTTATTTTTATGTTGTGTTCATATGGGTTGCTTTTACTGTTCCGATAATTGGACAAAGTTTACTTTGGGGAAATGTAGATCGATCGCTAGTTTGGAAAAAGTTTTTCTCAGATATTTCTTATAATCTGCTAACCTTTATCATTATCGCTTTTGTTGCAACAATTTTAATTTAATCTTGTGAAAGAGCTCTTTGCTATTATTGCAGTCATCTTGGCTTTTGTAGGTAATATTTCCTACCTTAAAGATACTTTTAAGGGAAAAGTAAAACCGCATCCATATACTTGGTTTATTTGGTCTATTGTCTCAATGACCACTTTTTTCGGTGGTTTGGTAAAAGGAGCGGGAATAGGTGCACTGCCGACAGGTATAGCCGAAGCTTTCACTATCATCATTTTTCTTTTTTCTCTGAAATATTTGTTTCAAGGAAAGGCGGGACATATCAGAATGATAGATAATTATTTTCTTGCTATATGTCTTTTGGGTTTGATACCTTGGGCGCTGACAAAAGATCCGACAATATCGGTTGTGATTGTGGTGATTATCGATATTATCGCTTTTGTGCCAACACTTAGAAAGACTTGGGCGCATCCAAATACCGAAAAACCTCTTTTATATGAAATGAATGTAACGCGCCATATTTTGACACTCTTTTCTGTCCAAACATACAACGTTGCCACAACTTTTCACTCTATAGCAATGATTTGCACCAACATTTTGATGACTGTTTTTATATATAGAAAGAAAATTGGTAAAAAATAGCAAAACGACCGTGTATTTTGGTCAAGTGTGAAGGGGGTGGTCTAAGTGTGGTAAAATGGTTGTATATGAAAAAATCAATAATAGTATTGGTGATCTTATTATTAGCGGGCTTTGGAGTTTACTATTTTACAAAAGGTGGTGATGTTAAAAAACCTGTAGAAAATAATCCTGTCGTAGAAGAGACGCCTGTAGTACCAGCTGAGACAGAAGTAAAAGATGATCAGAAAAATGCTCCAGAAGTTTCTATTGGTAAATCTGTAGATGGTAATGATATAAAAGCATATCGTTTTGGAACTGGTGAAAAAGAGATTTTGTTTATCGCGGGTATTCATGGAGGATATGCTTGGAATACAGTTTTGTTGGCACAACAAATGATGGATTATTTGAAAAAGAATGCGACAGCTGTGCCTTCAAATGTAAAAGTAACTATCATTCCTGTATTAAATCCTGATGGTCTAAAAAAGACAGTGGGTACTACTGGCACATTTACACAATCAAATGTACCAACAGATACATCAAAGACAGTGGCTGGACGATTTAATTCAAACGAAGTAGATCTCAATAGAAATTTTGATTGTGATTGGCAAGATTCTGGTGTATGGCAAAACAAGAAAGTGAGTGGTGGTAGCAGTGCTTTTTCTGAGCCAGAAACTTTGGCGCTAAAAAATTATATTGATACGAATAATCCTACAGCTGTAGTCGCTTTCTATAGTGCCGCTGGTGGTGTGTTTGCATCAAGCTGTCACAACGGTGTATCTACAGAGACAAATTCTATTTTGAAAAAATATGCTGATGCTTCAGGATACAAAGCTTATGCTGATTTTGATTTCTATGAGATTACTGGAGATATGGTAAATTGGCTTGCTAAAAAGAATGTTCCGGCTATCAGTGTTCTCCTTACAAACCACACAGATACTGATTGGACAAAAAATCTCGCTGGTCTAAAGGCTTTGATTGATTATTACAGCAAATCAGAATAAATAATGATCTCTAATTTTAAAAAAACCACAACCCTTATTTTTCTTGTAGTTGTGGTTTTTGGTCTTGCTGTCGTTACTTTTTTCTTTTTAAATAAAAAAGAGGTGGTGGCTCCAGTAAAAGTAGAAGAAAATAAAAAAGAAGAAATAAGGAGAGAGGTGATAGGAAAGTCAGTACAAGGTAGGGATATAGAAAGTTTTACATATGGTTCCGGTCAGAAAAAGTTGGTCCTTGTGGGCGGTATCCACGGTGGATATGAATGGAATAGTGTATTGCTCGCATATCAAATGATGGATTATTTTGAGAAAAATCCTTCGGTGATACCAGCTAATCTCAGTATTTCCATAATACCTTCTGCCAATCCTGACGCTGTTTATAAGGTCGTGGGTAAGGAAGGTAGATTTGAGATAGGGGATGTTTCAAAAGATGAAAATCTTCTAGTGTCTGCACGTTTCAATGCAAATCAGGTTGATTTAAATAGAAACTTTGATTGTGATTGGAAACCAGAATCTACGTGGCGCTCAAAAAAAGTAAGTGCTGGCACCGAGCCTTTTTCCGAACCAGAATCAAAAACTCTCCAACAGTTTTTTGTAAAAAATAATCCAGTCGGTGTTGTGTTTTGGCATAGCCAGGCAAATGCTGTGTATGCCGGAGATTGTAAGGGTGTTATTTTACCCAATACAATTGAAATAATGGATCTGTACGCCAACGCTTCTGGGTATGTAGCTCAAAAGACTTTTGATAGTTATGAAGTAAACGGTGCTTCTGATGGTTGGCTTACTACTATTGGCATCCCCACACTTACTGTAGAATTAAAAACTCACGAGTCAGTTGAGTTTGATAAAAATCTCGCCGGTGTGATGGCTCTGATTAATTACTTTAGTAAATAATTTATGGAGACTCTTCAGAATATTATAATTGCATCCGGATATCTAGGCATCTTTGCTACCATTTTTGCTGAGTCTGGTTTTTTGCTAGGAATATTTCTGCCGGGGGATTCTTTACTCTTTACTTTGGGGCTTTTTGCATCAAAAGGTTCTTTCTCTATATTAATTCTTTGGATTTTGTCTGTGTCTGCGGCGATTTTGGGAGATAGCTTCGGTTATTTTTCTGGTAGAAAATTTGGTCCAGCTATTTTCAGTAAAGAAGATTCTTTGTTTTTTAGAAAAAGTTATTTGGACAAGACTCAGGCTTTTTATGACAAATATGGAAAGAAGACAATAATACTTGCTAGATTTGTGCCTATTGTGCGCACACTAGCTCCTATTTTTGCCGGTGTTGCAAATATGAATTACAGGACTTTTGTCTCTTACAATATTATCGGAGGAATACTTTGGCCTTCAGTTATGCTTTTTTCAGGATTTTTCTTGGGAAATGTTTTTCCTGGTATAAAAAATTATTTATCGGAAGTGATACTGTTAATCATTTTCCTGTCTTTTTTGCCGGTTATATTTGAGTTGGTGAAAACATATAAGAATAGAAAAAATAAATCTTAATTTATCGGTAGCTTTATTGTAAATACTGATCCCTCGTTTATTTTTGATTCTAACTCTATTTCTCCACCCATTGATTTGACCATCTTTTTTGTAAGATAAAGGCCTATGCCAGTACCAACTTGTTTGGATTCGATTGCTTTTTCTGTTCTAAAGTATCCCTCAAAAACCTTTTTTGTATTTTCTTCGGCTATTCCTTGTCCTTGATCTTTTATTTTAAAAATATGCAACTTTTCATTTTTTGAATAAAAGATGTCTATATTTGTATTTGGTTTTGAATATTTGATTGCATTGCCTAGTAAATTGGTAAAAATCTGGCGTAGATTTTTTTTATCTGTAAAAATGCTGTCTTCGTCTGTGATTTTCTCTTCTATATTTATAGATACCTTATGTTCAAGTGCACTTAGTGTCAGACTTTCTTTTAATTCCTCAAAGAATTTTTTTATCTTTACGTTTTCTTTATTTAGACCCTTCTTTGTTGCTTCGTTTGGTGTGTTTATGCTAAGTAGGTCGTTGGTATCTCTAATTAGATTTATGCAATTTGTGTAGATTAAATCTAATGTTGATCGTGTGTCTGTGTCCATTGAGGAGTCTTTTTGTTGTATGTCTTCGAGTGCCCATTTTATACCTACTAGAGGCGTGCGTATTTCATGAGATGCTATGGATACGAATTCTTCCTTCATCTTTAAATATTTTTCTTCTTTGCTTTGCGCGTATCTCAAGAAATACATTGCAAACAAGACAATAAAAGATATAAGTATAGGTAACGATGCAAAAGCTATGTTATTTAGTAGGTATTCTGTTGCTGGTATATCCATTCCGACCATAGCTATCACTTTTCCGTCATAGTTTTTTATTGGTGCGTAGCCAGAAAACCATATACCCCACCTATCTCTAGAAGGACCCTCTGATCTACTTTTACCGTCTTGAAATATAAGGTACATATACTCTGAAGCCTCTTGATAACTTTGTCCTGGTGGAGAATAGTCTACAGAATTCGGGTCTTCTGAGTCGGCATAGAAAAAAAGTTTTTTTGATTCATCTTGACCAATGAGATATATAAATCTTGTATCTGTATTTACTTGCCTAATATTTATTAAAATATTTTTAAGATTATTGTACGAGTCTTTTTGCAAGTCTTTTTGGCTAGCTGAAAGGTCAAGTATGTCTTCTTTTGATAAAATTTCAGCAATGGTATTTACTCTCTCCATCAAATGATTACTCTGAGACGAGTCTGTCCTATTGTAGAGTAAAAAAGAGGATAAGATTCCTGAGATTAAGAAAAAAGAACCTATAGACATATACAACAATCTATAAGGTCTTTTTTCTTTTTGTTTTGGAAGCATATAATAATTTTAAACTAATCCCAATCTTGTATCATTAAAAGATCTGTCTTTTCACATGGCATGTGTGACCAAATCTCTTCTGTGATAAATGGCATAAAGGGGTGGAGGGTTATCAAAGATTTTCTAAGTATTTCAAGAAGGGTATTTTGTCTTGAAAGTTTTGATTCTAAGTCTGAGCCAGATAATATCGGTTTACTTTCTTCTAGTATGACGTCTGCAAAACGATTCCATATATAGTGATAAATTTTTTCTGATGCTAAATGAAAACGAAATTCATCAAAATCACTTGTGATTTCTTTTAGAATATCTGAAAGTTCACGCAACAATTCTTTATCCTTTTCTGTCGTGATATTTTTTGTGTCTAAGGTAATACCTTCTGTATTTGAAAATACAAAGCGTGAGATATTCCAGATTTTGTTGGCAAAATTTTTATAGCCCTTTATTTTATTCTCATCGAGAGACGTGTCTGAGCCCGGAGGATTGGCTACCACGAGGGCCATTCTCAGGGCGTCTGTGCCGTATTTTGCAGTCATATCGAGAGGATTGATGACGTTTCCTTTACTCTTACTCATCTTTTTGCCCTTTGAGTCGTTTACGAGTCCATGCATGTACACGTTTTTAAAAGGAACATCTTTTGCTAAATAGAGACCAAATATAACCATTCTAGGAATCCATTTAAATATTAGATCATACCCAGTTTCCATTACGTCAGTAGGGTAGAAGGTCTTGAAATCTTTTCCTTCTGGAAAATCGAGTGTTAAAAGTGGCCACTGACCAGAAGAAAACCAAGTATCAAAAGTATCTGTGTCTTGCACAACTTCGCCATCGCACTTTGTACATTTTGATATTTTGTTCTCTAAATCAGGAAAACCGTGCCCGCATTTTGTGCAGATTTTTGCTGGTATTGGTATGCCCCAGACTATCTGGCGAGAAATATTCCAGTCTATTGGATTTTGCATCCAATATGTAAAAATTTTCTTATAGTTTTCTGAGTAAAAAGTTATCTTATATTCTTCTACAGCTTTTAATGCCATATCTGCAAGTGGCTTCATTTTTACATACCATTGTGGTAGCTGGCGGGGCTCTATAGTCGTGTTGCATTTATAGCAAGTCGGTACAGGATGTAGATAATCTTCTGTCTTTTCAATCAATCCAAGTGCCTCTAAGTCAGCCACAACTTGTTTGCGAGCCTCTACTATTTTTATGCCAGCATATTTACCAGTCTTTTCGTTTAGTTTTCCAAACTTGTCTATTACTTCTACTGAAGGGAGGTTGTGTCTTGATGCAAGTTCAAAATCATTTTTATCGTGAGCGGGTGTGATTTTTAGGGCTCCAGTACCGAAATCTTTTTCTACTATTTCATCACCAACAACCAAAAGCTCTTTTTCTCCTATTGGTGTTTGTATATTTATTTTTGTTCCTATTAGTGATTTGTATCTTTCGTCTGTTGGATTTACGGCTACAGCAACATCACCAAACATTGTTTCTGGACGTACAGTAGCTACTGTAAGTGGTCCGTACTTTATATAGTAAAGTTTGTCAGACATTTCCTTTGTCTCTGTTTCTACATCTGAAAGAGAAGTTTGGTGTTTTGTACACCAGTTGACCATTCTGTTGCCACGATACACGAGATCGTCCTTGTACATTTTATTAAATGTATTTTGTACTTTTTTTATTACTTCCGGATCGAGAGTAAATTTTTCACGAGACCAATCACAAGAAGCGCCCATAGTGCGCACCTGATTTTCCATTGTCGCTTTGTTTGCAATAGTAAAATCGTAAATCTCTTTGTATAGATCTTGTGGATCCATTTTGAAACGAGAGCGCCCCTCTTTTTCTAGCTTTTTTTCATACACTATCTGTGTTTCAAAGCCAGCATGATCTGCTCCAGGTATCCAAAGCGCCCGATATCCTCGCATTCTTTTGTATCGAGTCATGATGTCCTCGAGGGTAATAAAAAGGGAATGGCCTACGTGTAGATCTCCGTTGGCATTTGGTGGAGGCATAATAATAGTAAAGGGTTCCTTGTGGCGAGCAGGTAGATTGTCTGGATTAAAAAAACCGGATTTCTCCCATTCTTTGTATATTCGCCCTTCTGTTGATTGCGGATCGTATGGCTTTGTAAATTTCTCGTTCATTTTGGCTATTATAGCAAATTATTTTGTTCTATAATATATATATGAATAATGATGTAAATAAGCAGTTTTCTGTAGAAAAAAGGTTGAAAAGTGTAAATCATGCTTGGCGTGGACTTAGCCTGTTTTTTAAGACCACACACAACGCTTGGGTGCATCTTTTTGTTTTGTTTTTCGTGGTGTGTGCTGGATTTTATTTTAATATTTCTCAAATAGAGTGGCTGGCTATTGTCTTGGTTTCTGGAATGGTATTTACTGCTGAGGCTTTCAATACTGCTATAGAAATAGATATAAATCTTACGTCGCCAGATTTTCATCCGCATGCTAGAGATACAAAAGACGTAGCAGCTGGCGCTGTGCTCGTATCTGCTATTACGGCTATCGTAGTCGGCGTTGTTATTTTTTGTCCATATGTTTGCACTATCTTCTGGTAATTTTTCAAAAAATACGATAATCTCTAATGTATGTCAAAACCGGGTTCGAAAGAAGATGTAGTTTTGCGCTTTGAGGAAGTGAGCTTTGATTATGGGCACAACAAGCCGATACTCGATGAAGTAGATTGTTCGGTTCGTCGTGGTAGCAAGATTACAATAATGGGACAAAATGGCGCTGGCAAAAGCACCATTTTTCAACTTATCACAAAGGAGCTCAAGCCTGCGAGCGGAAAAATAATCGTCTCAAATGGCATGACCATAGCGACAGCGCATCAAGTCATACCACGTGATGAGCTAGAGTTGTCAGTAAGGGATTTTTTCCTCAAAGCTTTTGAGGATGCTATAAAGGCTGGCTTGCGAAAAGGTAGTGGAAAAATATATGACATAGATCCTAAAATAGACGCTGTGCTTGATGTGGTAAGGCTACATGCACCACACGATAGACTAATAAAATCTTTTTCTGGTGGTCAGCAAGCGCGACTACTACTCGCAGCAGCTTTGATACAAGATCCAGATATTTTGCTCCTAGATGAGCCAACAAATAATTTGGATAAGGCGGGCATTGAGCATCTGACACAATTTTTGATTGAATATAAAAAGACAGTAATAGTAATTTCTCATGATGCTGATTTCCTCAACGCTTTTACAGACGGCGTTCTTTACCTAAATGTGTTTACAAAAAAGATAGAGCAATATGTCGGTAATTATTTTGATGTGGTAGAGCAAATCACAGCGCGTGTAGAAAAGGAAAACAGAAAAAATGCTCAGTTGGCAAAAGAGATTCAAGCCAATAAAGACAAAGCCAATTTTTTCTCAAACAAAGGAGGCCAGATGAGACTCGTAGCTCGTAGAATGCGTGAAAAGGCAGAAGAGCTTGAAGAAGAAATGGTAGATATTAGGCGTGAGGATAAAATGAT
>CAYOFR010000070.1:0-20272 GCA_964403475.1 uncultured Candidatus Saccharibacteria bacterium
AAGAAACAACTTTGGGAAAATTTCCAGTTGAAGCTGTAAATGTTATGTCTCGTGTTGCTATGGAGGTAGAGCGTGATCATTGTGAAAGATTTGATATAGGTGAGGATAACAATGGGGAAATGGATATAGTAAATTCTATTACTGAATCAGTAGTAAATACTGCTCATGACGTAGATGCAAAACTTATCTTCGCTCTTACTGAAACTGGCTTTTCTGCTCGAATGGTATCTAGACACAAACCAAATTCTTTAATAATGTCTTTATCTCCAAACGAAAGGACATGCAAAAAACTGAGCTTGAGTTTTGGTTGTTATCCTGTTTGTATAAAAAGATTCACGACTCTACAAGAAGCCTTTAATTTTGTCCGTGGATTTTGTCTGAAAAATAATTTAGCTAAAAAGGGTGATAAGGTTGTTGTGGTAGCTGGAGCGCCATTCAATAAAAAGGGTGTGAAAACAAACATGCTCGTAGTTGAAGTAATTTAGGATATAATATCTGTATGACTTTTCGTTTCATTAGAAATAGGGGATTTACTCTTATAGAACTTCTTGTTGTTATCGCTATTATCGGTCTCTTGTCCAGTGTTATTCTGGCTGGTTTGCAAGAAGCTAGAATAAGGGCGCGACAAACATCTATAAAAGAAAGTTTTAATTCTTTGCGTTCAAACATAGAAAATGAATATACAAGTAATTTAGACTATAACAGTATTTGTTCTCCTGGTTCACCTGTAATGAATCAACTTGCATCTATTGCTGATAATTTTGGTGGAGGATCAACACCACAAATAAATGGAAGTTTTTATTACGGTTGTTTTAATGGTGCCGATCGATATATGGTACTACTACAATTATCTGATGACTCTTTTTATTGCATAGATTCTTCTGGTCTTTCTTCTTCAGAAAAAATCTTATCATCAGTTCCTGCAATTGGAGAGGGAAACATTGATTGTACTCCTTAGTCTATGTCCTACAAAGAATATTTTAAAAAAAAGCGTATCACGGTGATGGGTCTCGGCCTGCTTGGGCGAGGTCTTGCTGATGTGGCTTTTTTGGCTGAATGCGGTGCTGATCTCATAGTAACCGATTTAAAAAGTGCAGAGGATCTCGCGCCAACTTTAAAGAAGCTTAAGAGATTCAAGAAAATAAAATACGTCTTAGGCGAGCATAGACTGGAGGATTTTCGTAACAGAGACATGATTTTAAAATCTGCTGGAGTGCCATTGGATTCTCCTTTTATCGCTGAAGCTATTGCCCAAAACATACCTGTAGAAATGGACGAATCTCTTTTCGCCAAGCTTGCTCCTGATGTGAAATTAATAGGTGTGACAGGAACTCGCGGTAAGACTACTACCACGATGTTGATTTATGAAATGCTTTTGAGCGCAAAAAAGAAACTTAAATGGAAAAATAGAATTTTCTTGGGTGGAAATATCCGTGGTGTAGCCACCCTACCTTTTTTAAAGAAAGTAAAAGCTGGGGATATTATGGTTTTAGAGCTTTCTTCTTGGCAACTTCAGGGTTTTGGCGACGCAAAGATAAGTCCACATATTTCTGTTTTTACAAATTTTATGGACGACCATTTAAATTATTATAAAAATGACCGACAAGCATATTGGGATGACAAAGCCAAAATATTTTCTTCACAGACTGGAAATGATTATTTGGTTGCACCAAGGGAAATGCTTAAAAATATTCAAACAAAGTATTTAGGTTTAAAAAGTCATTTTATGGTGCCGATTTCAATACCCGATTCTTGGAAACTAAAAATAAAAGGTGAACACAATAGAAAAAACGCAGAGATGGTTTTTGCTGTTGGGGAAATATTGAATATTGATGAAAAAATAATAAGAGAAACTTTTGAAAAATTTTCTGGAGTAGAGGGAAGGCAAGAGTTGGTGGCAGAAATAGGCGGAATTTCTATATACAATGATACGACTTCTACGACTCCGGACTCTTTAGTCGTGGCGCTCCAATCTCTCGGTGGAGATAAAGATATTGTTTTAATAATGGGTGGCGCTGATAAAAATCTAGATATGCAACCAGTTTTGGACATAATTCCGAAATTTACTACAACCGTAGTACTTTTGTCTGGCGAGGGTACTACTGGTTCTGAAAAGATAAAAACAAGACTTGAATCACTAAACGATGTTCATGTCGTGGAAGCGAGTAATCTCACTGACGCTGTAGTGCAAGCTTGTTTCTATGCTCGTAGCGGAGACAGTATCTTATTTAGTCCAGGGTTTGCCTCTTTTGGTATGTTTAAAAATGAATTTGATGGGGGAGATAAATTTAATAAGGCAGTAAAAGAACTTACTGAAAACACTAGAAAGAGATCTAATAAAAAGACAAAGAAATAATATAAATGAAAAGTTTTGATATCTCAAAAATAAGTAATGTGTATTTTATAGGAATAGGGGGTATAGGTATGTCTGCTATAGCCAGAATGTTTTTTCTTGAAGGAAAAAATGTTACTGGTTCGGATTTAGCTCAATCTATGGTGACGGGGGAATTGGAAAAATTTGGTATAAATATTTTTTATAAACAATCATCAGAAAATATCTCTGTAGATATTGATATGGTTGTGTACACTCCAGCTATCACAGAAAAAAATCCAGAACTTATGCGTGCGCGTGAGCTCGGTATACCTACTCTTTCGTATCCAGAAACTCTGGGAATTATTTCTAAAGAGAAATATACAATAGCTGTATCTGGTACTCACGGAAAGACAACGACGACAGCCATGATAGCTAAGGTAATGATTGATGCTGGATTGGACCCTACTGTTATAGTGGGTAGTTTTCTAAAAGATCAAAAAAGTAATTTTATTGCCGGAAAAAGTAAATATCTTGTAGTTGAAGCATGTGAGTATAAACGTTCTTTTTTAAATTTACATCCAAATATTTTGGTGATTACAAATATCGATGAGGATCATTTGGATTATTATAAAGACATTAATGACATACAATCTGCTTTTAGAGAATTTGCTTTACGTTTATCAAAAGAAGATCATGTTGTTTGTTTTCCAGAAGATAAAAATGTGGGAGATGTTGTAAGTGATTTAAACTGTATTGTGGATAAATGTTCTCTTGATGAATTTTCAAAAAATATTACTCTTGCCGGTGAGCATAATAAGAAAAATGCGCAGACGGTTTTGGCTGTATCAAAAATACTAGGTATTGATTTGAGTCAGGCTTTAAAATCCATCAATTCTTTTGCCGGCACATGGAGGCGTTTTGAGTATAAAGGAAAAACAAAAAATGGATCAGTTGTTTATGATGATTATGCTCATCATCCAACAGAGGTGAGAGCCACCCTTTCTATGGCAAGAGAAATGTTTCCTGACAAAAAAATACACGTTGTCTTTCAGCCACATTTATATAGTAGGACAAAAGCTCATCTAGACGATTTTGCACAAGCTCTCTCAGTAGCAAGCAGTGTATTTGTCTTACCAATTTATGCTGCAAGAGAAGCCCTTGATTCAAGCATTTCCTCTGAGATGCTTGTAGAAAAAATGAATTCCTATAATGGTGGAAATGCCGTCTTTATGAATAGCAAAGAAGACGTTTTGACGGCCGTCTCTGATTTCGGTGAAAAAGATGTTTTGATCACAATGGGGGCGGGGGATGTGGGTGTTATAGCGGAACAAGTTGTTGCGTAATCCATACTTTTGTTTTGTAAAAATTTTGTTTTTATAAGACGTTATGTATAATGTCTTTATATGTTTTCTAAAAATCGTCTCATCTTAATACTAGGTATATTTACTGCTTTAATGCCGTTTTTGGGTTTTCCAGCTATTTGGAAAAACTTTTTTTATTTTGTATTTGGTATTTCTATCTCTACATTGTCATTTCTAATAGCTCGTCACAAAAGAATTTCAAGAAGGCCTTATACAAAGAAAGACAGATCCAATTTTTCTTCTAAAAAAGAGATAGTTCAATCTGATTATGTTGAGCCAGTGCAGGAGACTTTTGTAGTTGAAGAGCCTTTAGTAGTAGAAGATACTGTTTCAGATTTACCACAAGAACCAAGAGAAACTTTATAATCATGTCTGATTTGAAATCAAACAAGAGACAAAAACATATCATTGTTATTATTTTTTGTTTGATTATTTTTTGTGTCGGATATTTTGTTGTTTATTCTTTTTTTGTTTCTGGAGAAGCAATTGAGTATGTTGCGAATAATATTAAATCAGATGATCAGAAGACAGTAGAAGAAAAAAAGGTTTTACATATTGAAACGCCGGATCCTTTAAAATCCATATATATGACTCAATGTGTTGTGGGTACCAAACCCTTTCGTGAGAGTCTGGTAAAGATTGTGGAAGATACAGAGATAAACTCTATTATTATTGACATAAAAGATTACACAGGAAAAATTTCTTTTGATACTACAAATCCTAAGGTTGTTGATTCAATATCAGACAAATGTGGCGCAAGTGATATGAAAGAGTTTATTGAGTATCTGCACAGTAAAAATATTTACGTAATGGGTCGTGTCGCAGTGTTTCAAGATCCTCATATGGTAAATAAAAGACCAGATCTTGCTGTGCAGAGTAAATCTACAGGACAAATGTGGAAGGATTTTAAGGGGCTTAGTTTTATAGATGTCGGTGCCAAAGAACATTGGGATTACATTATAGAGATTGCTAAGGAAGCTTATAAAATAGGTTTTGATGAGGTGAATTTTGATTATGTTAGATTTCCATCTGATGGAAAAATGGATGATGTAGAATACGTTCATTCTGCTGGAAAGACAAAGACAGAAGCGCTAAGAGAATTCTTTGAGTACCTACATGAGAATCTAAAAGATACTGGCCTAAAAACTTCTGTCGATCTTTTTGGAATGACTACTACGAGTTATGATGATCTAAATATAGGTCAATTATTGGAGAACACATTTCCTTATTTTGATTATATAGCTCCTATGGTTTACCCATCTCATTATCCTAAAAATTTTAATAATTGGAAAAATCCAAATGATCATGTATATGAAGTTGTACACTTTTCTATGAGTAGTGCCGTTGAGAGAGCAAATGCTTTTGATTCTTTGATCGGTAGTACCACTCCTAGTACAGATATTCCTTTGCCACCGCCTTGGTATAAAGGTGGTTCTGCAAAAAAACTTCGTACCTGGATACAAGATTTTGATTATGGAGGTAGTTATGATATTCCTGAAGTTAAGGCAGAGATAAAAGCTAGCCTGGATGCGGGAGTTGATTCTTGGATGGTTTGGAGTCCTAGTAATAAATATACTGTTGGAGCACTGCAGAAAGAATAAGTGTTTGATTGTGTTATAATAAAATATAAACAGTATTATGAACCCTAATGCTATTACATATTTTGGGCAAACCGATTCTAGAAACCAAAAAACTCCTTTTGGTATAAGAGCAAAAGATCGTACCAAGCATGTCTATGTGATCGGTAAAACAGGTATTGGTAAATCTACTCTACTTGAAAACATGGCCGTGCAAGATATAAAAAATGGTGAGGGAATGGCTTTTATAGATCCTCATGGCAAAACAGCGGATTTGCTTTTGGAGTATGTTCCACCAGAGAGAATAAAAGATGTTATATATTTTGCGCCCTTTGATACCGACTATCCTATTTCTTTTAACGTAATGGAGGATGTGGGTCCAGACAAAAGACATCTTGTTGCCAACGGCCTAATGAGTGCTTTTAAAAAAATATGGGTGGATGCTTGGTCTGCGAGAATGGAATATATTTTGAACAATATCTTGCTTGCGTTGTTGGAATATCCAGACTCTACTCTAATGGGTGTCAACAGAATGCTTGCTGATAAAGACTATAGAAAAAGGGTCGTTGCAAATATATCAGATCCGTCAGTAAAATCTTTTTGGGTTGATGAGTTTGAAAAATATGGTGAGAGATACATGCAAGAAGCTGGTGCGGCTATTCAAAACAAAATAGGACAATTCGTCTCAAATCCTTTGGTACGCAACATCATAGGTCAGCCAAAGTCGACTTTCGATATTAGAAAGGTGATGGATGAGAAAAAGATCTTAATAGTGAATCTTTCAAAGGGTAGAGTGGGTGAAGCGAATGCAAATCTCTTGGGTAGTATGCTTATTACAAAGGTTTATTTAGCTGCTATGTCTAGAGCAGATGTGAATGAAGCAACTCTAAATGGTTTACCACAATTTTATCTTTATGTAGACGAGTTCCAAAATTTTGCCAATGAATCTTTTGCTGATATTCTGTCTGAAGCGAGAAAATACAAATTGAACCTAACGATTGCGCATCAATATATAGAGCAAATGTCTGAAGAGGTTAGGGATGCTGTGTTTGGAAACGTTGGAACAATGATTGTTTTTCGTGTGGGAGCTTTTGATGCTGAGGTTTTGGAAAAAGAATTTTCTCCTACTTTTACAGCCGAAGATTTAGTAAATTTGGGATTTGTACAAATATATCTAAAGTTGATGATAGATGGAGTAACTTCTCCTCCTTTTTCTGCCAACACTCTTCCGCCAATAGAAAAACCTGCAAAAATGTATAAGGATGAGATAGTTGAAAATTCTAGAAAGGTTTTTGCACGTCCAAAAGTTGACGTCGAAAAAGAAATTCATGATTGGCATCAGCCTGTTGTCGTAAAGAGCGAACAAAAAAACAATAATAATCAAAATAATTTAAATTCAAGCCAAAAGCATGAAGATAAAAAGACTAATTTGTTAAAAGATATAAAATTGAGACCAAACGAGCGTCCGCTCATGCCACCACAAAAAAATCCTTTCGAGAATATCAAGATTGAGGATGGTGGCAAGATTGTTATAAAAGAAGAAAGAAAGGATAACGCAATTTCCCTTGAGTCTTTGAAGCCAAAAGAAAAGAAAAACTTTGTAGATCCAAAAGCTCCATCCAAAGAAAACGTGTCTAGTTTGAAGCAAGCCCTTGCTTCTGTCGTGGAAAAAAGTAAGCTTGAAAGTAAGGGGGTGCAACAGGAGTCTTCTCCCCAAAAGTCTGTTCCGCAATCAGGACCAAAAGAAGTGCCGGAGGACGTTTTAAGAAAGATTTTAGAAGTCTAGATTATGAAAAAGGTTTTAATATATTCTATCGCTTACCATCCTTTTGTTGGTGGTGCAGAAGTTGCTGTCAGGGAAATAACTGACAGGATTTCTGATATAGAATTTTATATGCTGACCGTAAATATAGATGGAAAGCAAAGAAAATATGAAAAGATAGGAAATGTTCATGTTTATAGAATAGGTAGTGGCACAATAGGCAAATATCTTTTCCCATTATTTTCATTGCCCAAGGCTCTTTCTTTGCATAAAAAAAATAAATTTGATGCTATTTGGTCAATAATGGCAAATTATGCCGGTTTTGGCGCTTTGTTTTTCAAGTCTTTAAAACCAAAAGTCCCTTTTATTCTAACTCTACAAGAGGGTGATCCTATCAAATATATAAAAAAACGTGTCGGTTTATTTTATCCTCTTTTTGTCCAGATTTTTAGGAAAGCAAATATAGTGCAGTCTATTTCAAACTATCTTTCTAATTTTGCAAAAGATATGGGTTATAGAGGTGAGGTTTGTGTGATTCCAAACGGCGTCGATACTTATATATTTTCTAGAGATTATGGAGAGCAGGAGCTCGGTGCCCTCAGGTGGCAGTTTCATAAAGAGACAAAAGATATCTTTTTAGTGACAACTTCAAGGCTCGTTACAAAAAATGGTATTGCTGATGTGATATCTTCTCTAAAATTTTTACCAGATAATATTAAATTTTTAATAGTAGGCATTGGTCCTCTCGAAAAAAGTCTAAGGCAGTTGGCTATAGACTGTGGTGTTGAGAGGAGGGTTATATTTGCTGGTTTTGTAGAATACAAAGAAATACCAAAATTTTTAAAAATTTCGGATATATTTATACGACCGTCTCTGTCTGAAGGCATGGGTAATTCTTTTATTGAAGCCATGGCCGCTGGTATACCGGTGATAGCAACATCTGTGGGAGGAATACCTGATTTTTTGAAACCAAACAAAACTGGCATTTTTTGTAAGGTAAATGATCCAGAAAGTATTGCCACAAGTGTAAATAAGATATTAGATAATGAAACTTTGCGTGGGGAATTGGTTTTAAATGCCTCAAAAATGGTTGCAAAAGAGTATGATTGGTCTTATATCGTAAGGCAAATGGAGGATAGTGTTTTTGCTAAAATTTGATAGGGTATAAGTATGAAAATACTCATATGTACTGGCATATATCCACCCCATATT
Organism: uncultured Candidatus Saccharibacteria bacterium; assembly: GCA_964403475.1. Classification (GTDB taxonomy): domain Bacteria; phylum Patescibacteriota; class Minisyncoccia; order Phycocordibacterales; family CALRHW01; genus SICJ01. Next base: position 8,227 of record CAYOFR010000070.1, read on the forward strand.
GGTGGTCCTGCACAATACGCAAAAGAGCTTGATGATGAATTTGGACGTCAGGGTCACTCTGTAAAAATCCTAACGTATGGACTTGAGAGAAAACTGCCAACTGTTATCCGTCATAAACTTTTCTTTTGGCGAACTATTTTTTCTCTGCGCGGTGTTGATTTGGTAATAGCACTAGATACTTTTTCTGTCGGCTGGCCAGCTGTATGCGCTACAAATCTTTTGAATAAAAAAATAATAATTCGCACAGGTGGGGATTTCCTTTGGGAGTCTTATGTGGAGAGAACAAAAGAGGGGGTGGCTTTGAAAGATTTCTACAAAAATTATTTAATGAAGTTGAGTTTAAAAGAGCGTCTGATTTTTTTAATCACGCGTTTTACTTTGCAAAACGCTAGCGCTATAGCTTTTAGTACTGTTTGGCAGAGAGATATTTTTACAAAAGCTTATCGTCTAAAAGAAAATAAAAATTTTATTATAGAAAATGAGTATACCCAAAAGGTCGGGGATTTTCCGACAAAGTCAAAAACATATCTCTGGGCTGGTAGGATGCTGACTTTAAAAAATGTAGATAGGTTGAAAAGAGCTTTTGAAAATGCAAAGAAAAAGAATTCTAGTATTGAGCTAGATATCGTTACGGGCATTTCAAAAGCTGATCTTTTGGAAAAAATGAAAAATTGTTATGTTTTTATTTTGCCTTCTATTAGTGATATAAGCCCAAACGTCGTATTAGATGCTATCTCTCTAGGAAAGCCTTGTATTGTGACAAAAGAAACAGGTATAAACGATCGTATAAAAGATGTGGCACTTTTTGTCGATCCTTTAGATGAAAAAGATATAGAGGAGAAAATTCTTCTTTTGGCAGATGATAATAAATACAGAGAAATAAAAGAAAACATAAAAAACTTTTCTTTTACGCACAGTATTAAACAAATAACAGAAGAGTTTTTAAAAATATGAAAGTCTTAAGTATAGGAACAGATAGAAAAATATTTGAAAAGGGTAGTGCTGTGTCTTTGCGTGTGGCAGAGCAGGGCGCGCTTTTTGAGGAGATACATGTGGTTGTTTTTTCTTTACGTCATCTCGGCCTCAGGGCTGGGCAGATAGCTCCGAATGTTTGGGTGTATCCCACCAACTCTATCTCGCGATTGTTTTACATAAAAGATGCAAAAAAAATTTCTAAAAGAATTATTCTTGAAAGAAAGTTGGGGGAAAATGATGTGGTAACTTGTCAGGACCCTTTTGAAACTGGCTTGGTGGGCCTTAATTTAAAGAAAGTGTTGGGCGTACCTCTTCATATTCAGGTGCACACAGACATTCTTGATAAGTATTTTATCGGTGAGAGCTTTTTGAACAAACTGAGGGTAATAATAGCAAAAAGAGTTTTTGCTGGCGCTGATGCTGTTCGTGTCGTATCAAAACGCATCGCTGATTCACTGGTTTCAAAAAACATTCTAAAAACTCCTCCAGTCATTTTGCCGATATTTGTTGATATAGAAAAAATTAAGAACACTGAAGTGTTGCAAGATTTTGATTTAAAGAAAAAATATCCACAATTTAATTTTGTTATTTTGATGGCATCACGTCTAACAAAAGAAAAAAACATATCTCTAGCACTGGGGGTGTTGAAAGAAATTATAAAAAAATATCCTATGGTCGGTCTTGTCGTGGTTGGTTCTGGACCATGCTTGAGTGATCTAAAAAATACAGTGCATCAAGATGGCCTTGGTAAAAATGTCATCTTTGAAGGCTGGAATGAAGACCTAAGCTCATATTACAAAACAGCAGATCTCTTTTTACTAACCTCAAACTATGAGGGTTACGGTATGACTATTGTGGAGGCGCTCAGCGCGCACTGTCCTGTCGTGTCTACTGATGTGGGTATAGCACCAAATGTGCTTAGAGATGGGGAGGTCTTTGTATGCCCTGTGGGTGATGCAGGTTGTTTGTATGAAAAGATAAAAAAATTCATAGAAAACAGCGGTCTTAGAGAATCTTTTACTCATGAAGCATTTGCTAGATTGTCTGGTGTCACTTGTCCATTAAAAGAGGATTATCTACAAAAGTATAAAGATTCTTTGGAGTTAGCTATAAAATAATCATGAAAAAGATACTAATCATCACTCAAAAGGTTGATAAAAACGATTCTATTTTAGGTTTTTTCCACGCCTGGATAAATGAATTTGCAAAGCAATTTGAAAATGTAACTATAATTTGTCTGTGGAAAGGAAGATATGATTTGCCAAACAATGTAAAGGTTCTTTCTCTTGGTAAAGAAGAAAGAGTTTCAAGGCTTACATATATTTTAAGATTGTATAAATATATTTGGTGCGAACGTAAAAATTACGATACCGTTTTTGTACACATGAATCCTATTTATGTTTTGTTGTGTGGTCCCCTTTGGAAAATTCTCGGCAAAAAGGTTTCACTTTGGTATACGCACAAACATGTTGATTTAAAATTGCGTTTAGCGGAAAAAATTGTAGATCAGATTTTCTCTGCTTCAAAAGTAAGTTTCCGTTTAAATACTAAAAAATTAAAAGTAATGGGTCATGGTATTGATACTGAAAAATTTTCCGCCACAGATTCAAAAAGAGATTATTCTACCCTGCGTGTTATTACTGTGGGAAGAATATCTGAAACAAAAAATCTAAAAGTTATTCTTGATGCGATCGAGATTTTAAAAAAAAGAAATATACCTGTAATTTTTGAGTTGATAGGTGGTCCCATAATGAAGGAGGATTTTGAATATTTAGATTTTTTAAAAAATGTAGTGACCCAGAAGGGTCTTGATAAAGAAGTCTTATTTTTGGGCGAAAAGAATCATGAACAAATAAAAAATCATCTTTTATTAAACACTGTATTTGTAAACATGAGTTATACTGGTAGTCTAGATAAGGCTGTATTAGAGGCGATGGCTTGTGAGTTGCCGGTTGTTACTTCAAATGAGGCCTATCTAGAGATGCTGAAAGATTTTGATTTACTCATAAGAGATAATGACCCAATGACTCTTGCAGATAAAATGTCTTATATATTTCATAACAAAGAACGATCTAATGAAATCGGAAAAAGGATGAGGGATATCGTAGTTAAAAATCACAACCTTTCCGTCTTGATAAAAAAAATTGTTGAAAACATATGAAGCAAGTAGACAAGAAGCATTATTCTTTTGATAAGTATTGTTACCCAGATAGATGGGCTAGTTATTATTATCAGCTAAGAGAAATAACAAATACTAATCCAAGCACTATTCTTGAGGTGGGGGTTGGAGATGGTGTTGTAAAACAGTACGTACAAAACAACACAAATATTTCTTATAAAAATATTGATGTCGCAGAAGATTTAGCTCCTGATATTTTGGGATCAGTCGATGCTATGCCTTTACCAGACAATCAGTTTGATGTAGTTTGTGCATTTGAAGTTTTAGAGCATTTACCTTTTGAAAAATTCGAGCAATGTTTACTAGAGATGGGGCGTGTATCAAAAAAACATGTGCTCATTAGTGTTCCTCATTTTGGCCCGCCCATTAAATTTTCTTTCAAGTTGCCTTTTCTAAAAGAATTTATCTTCGCCTTAAAAATTCCTTTTCCTAAAAAACATTTTTTCAACGGCCAACACTATTGGGAATTAGGTAAAAGGGGATATTCACCTTCTAAAATAAGGTCTATTTTAAAAAAGTATTTTATTTTGAAAAAAGATTTTATTCCTTTTGAAAATCAGTACCATCATTTTTTTATACTAGAGAAGAAATAAAATGTTTTTAACGATAATTAAAAAAATATATAGGGGACAAAGTTTGGCGCGCGTTTTGATGAATCTTTCTTTCAAAGATTTCGAGGTATCTGGTCTTGTGGTAGATGTCGGGGGTGGTAGAAGACCTGATTATTTTTCTTATTTTAATACAAAAAGGGTGTCAAAAATTGTCCCTCTAGATGGATCTATTGATTCTATAGACTTTGAAAAAGACAGGCTGAATTATGATGACAATAGTGTAGATACTGTGGTTTTGTGTAATGTGTTAGAGCATATCTTTAACCACAATTTTCTTGTATCTGAGATATACAGAATTTTAAAGAATGATTCTGCACTTGTGGGCTTTGTGCCCTTTATGGTTAATTACCATCCCGACCCAAATGACTATTTTAGATATACAAAAGATGCTTTATTTAAAATATTTTCTAATTCTGGATTTAAGGATATTAATATAAAAACCGTTGGTTCTAGTTCTTTTTATGTTAATTACAACAACATCATGCTTTCTTTCCCCAAATTTATTCGTCCAGCCCTGTTCTTGCCTTACTATGTTTTAGACAAGGTTTTTTGTTTTTTTAGACCAAATATTTCTGAACGTTATCCTCTCGGCTATACATTTTATGCAAGAAAATAAATTAAAAATATTTCTTATAAAAGAGATACCAAACGTTGTCTGGATTCCTGTTTTAGATTTTGTCTTTGGTCAAAGAAAGACAAATGATTTATTTCAAAATATAGATTTCAATCTATATGCCGATGCTTTTGATATTGTAAAAAATCCAGAAGAAGCAGATTTTTTCCTTGTTCCACATGTTTATTCTCGTATAAAAGATAAAAGGGATTATATTAATGACTTTGTCTCTTTATCTGAGAAATACCAAAAGAGCGCCATAATCTTTGCTTATCAGGACAGTTCGGAAAAAATAGATATTCCAAGAACGATCATATTTAGACCGTCCCAATATAGATCAAGTTTGGCTGAAAATGAAGTCATTATGCCGGCTTTTGTTGAAAACATGGCCGGCTTGGGCGGTGTATTTTTAAAAGATAAAAAAGGTAAACCTTCTGTTGGTTTTGTGGGTAAGGCTGGTTTTGAAAATTTTTTTCACTTTATTAAATTTTTTATTAAAAATACTTTTTTATTGAAAGACCCCTTTAAATCGGGAATATATTATAGAAAAAGAGCAATGAGTTTTTTGTCGAAAAGTAAAGATGTGGTGAGTAATTTTATTGTACGCTCTTCTTACTCTGGAAACCTTAAAAGTATTCCGCTTGATCCTAGTGTTGCAAGAAAAGAATATTTAGACAATATAATTTCAAATGATTTTACTCTTTGTTTAAAGGGTGACGGCAACTATTCTTTGCGTTTTTATGAGACTCTTGCTCTGGGTAGGATACCACTTTTCATTGATACAGATTGTGTTTTACCCATGGAAGATATCATAAAATATGATGATATTATCATTAGAGTTGATTATAAAAATATTGCTAGTGTCGCTAGTTTAACAGAAAAGATTTATCAGGGTTGGTCACAAGAAGAGTATGTATCCAAACAAAGAAAAGCTAGGGAAGTCTTTGAAAAATATTTGTATATGCCAGTTTTTATAAAAAATACTTTTAATAAAAAATTCTTGTCAAAATATGAGCCAGAAATTTAGTAAAAGAAGCAGAATATTTTTCATCTTCGAGGGTCGTTTTCCAAGTGAAAAAGCGGCCGCCCTTTTTGCTGCTAAGAGTTGTGAAGCTTTTGTCGGACAGGGGATAGAGATAGTCGCTATTATGCCTCGTCGTCTTGGACGATCGCAGGAGGATTACAAGAAATACTATAAAATCAATGCGGATTTTTCCGTAAAATTTTTACCAATAATTGATTTGTTTTCTGTACCCCTCTTTTCTTTTGTGGCTTTTAGAATGGCCCTCCTCACCTTTTCTTTGTCAGTTTTCTTTTACGTTTTATTCAATCGTAAAAGGGGAGACGTAGTATATTCAAATGCGATGGTGCCACTTTATTTCGGTGCTCTGACTGGCACTCCAGGTTTTTATGAAGTTCATGATTTTCCTGAAAAAAGTCTTTTTCTCTATAAACACATGTTGCAAAAGATGACTTGGATATTGTCTACCAACCAATGGAAAAAAGAAAAACTAATAGAGATTTTTGGTTTAGATAGTAAAAAAATTATTGTTGAACCAAATGCTGTAGAGCTCGAGGCTTTTGGAAAAGAGATAGATAAGGCTGATGCGCGAAGACAACTCAATCTACCGGCGGATAAAAAAATAGTACTTTATACTGGTCATCTGTATGGCTGGAAGGGGGTTGATACTTTAGCGCAAGCATCTGACCTTATAAAAGGAGCAGAAATATATTTTGTGGGCGGGACAAAAGATGATTGTGAAAATTTTGCAAAAAAATATGATCACATGAAGTCTGTGCATATTATAGGACATCGTCCACACACAGAGATTCCTCTCTGGCAGGCCGCATCAGACATCTTGGTTTTACCAAACACTGCTAAAGAAAAAATTTCTGCTTATTACACTTCGCCTATGAAGCTTTTTGAATATATGGCAAGTGGTAGACCGATAGTAGCTTCAGATCTGCCGTCTATTAGACAAATTACTGGAGACGATGCAGCAATTTTGTTTAAACCCGATGATCCAAAGTCCCTTTCTGACGCTATTTCATCTGCGTTGGGCAATGAAGGGCTTTGTGATAGAGTATCAAATGTGGCAAAGGAAAGAGTGAAAGAGCATACTTGGGAGAAGAGGGTGAAGAGGGTATTAGATTTTATGTTTTGATCAAATTGTTATGCAAGAATCTCAACATTCGACAACAAGGTCTATTGCGCAGGGCACATTTGTCCTTTCCTTTTTTGGACTACTTACTAAGTTTGCTTCTTTTTTCACTGCTATTATTGTGCTTAGATCACTTTCTATTCATGAATACGGTCTTTCTGAACTGTCGATGACCCTGTTTTCTTTTTTGGGGATTCTACTTCTCCCGGGAATATCATCAGTGATTATTGCTGACATGAGTTTTTGTAAGGGGCAAGGGAATATGCCTCGTGCAAAAGAGATTTTCAAGCGCTACGTTACCCTACAAAGTTTATTGTGTATTGCTGGATTTATTATTTTATTTTCCTCTTCCTTTTTTGTTGAATATTTTGCGACTGAAAACGTATCAAATTCTTTACGCATTTTGTCTTTTTCTTTTTTGATATCGCCATTTCGTATGGCGTTCTCTATTCTATTTTCTGTAGAAAAAAAGTTTTTTTACCAGGGCATGATTGGTTTTTTTGAAGAATTTTTTAGGTTAGTTGTTGTTCTTTATATTTTTGTATTCCACTCATTTCATTTGGAGAGTGTTTTTTTGGCGAATACTATTGGTCAGGCGAGTGCCATGGTTTTTGTATATCCATTTTTCTCAGTATCATACAAAATGTGGAGGCGTGTCATCGCCACTAATGGCGGACATGTTTTAGAATCTCTTTTTGCGCATGGTAAATGGGCTGTCTTTTCAACTTATTTAAACACCTTTGGACAAAATATACGTTTGTGGATTATAAAAACAATACTCGGTACACCTGCTGTAAGTATTTTTTCATTAGCGGCTACCTTGTTGGCACACACACAATCTTTGTTCTCTCTTTCAAATGTTTTGGTACCAATTATTTCTGAAAAGATGTCTGATCGTAAATTGGTAAACATCATTATCGCAAAATCTATAAAGTATCAGATGATTGCTTTTGTCATTATTGGGTTATGTTCGCTCGTTTTTATGCCTTTTGTAATTTCTCTGGCCTTCCCCAAATATTTAATTGCTCTTAATTCTTATAACTTACTTCTTGTCACAATGTTGATGGCGCCATTTGCCGTTGTATTTACCCCAATGTTTCAGGCGGCAAAACAACAGAAATCACTATTTAAGGCTACTTTTTTAAAGAATATATCAATTGTCGTTTTCTCAATTGTATTGTTACCAATATTTGGGGTGATTGGTGCGTCAATAGAGTATTTAATAACGTTATCAATTTATCTTTTTGAAAGATACCGAGTCCTTAAAAATATTTACCCCGGTTTTAGGATTTCTTGGAAGAGTTTCTTCTTATACGATGATGTTGATAGGATTATTGTCTCCAAGGTGCAAAATAAACTGCTTAAATGGATTACTTAGACTAAAAATCGGAAATCTGCCCTAGTATTTTTCAGATAGAGCCTGCTCACTTCTATACTGGTTTTTATATTTCGTCGATTATTCTTTTTTGCTTGCTATCGAGTGATAGTTTGTTTTTGGGTAATAAATTTATAGCTTTGTTATTTATAAGCTTCCAAATCGGTCGTGTGTTTTGTGTTTTAAAATATAGGTGCGATAGGTTTTTTTAGGTTCGTCCTGGCTTGTGTTATGTTTGTAGAGCGATATTATATCTATATTGTAGTAATAATACGAAATGAAAAAAACCATATTTATCACTATAGCTGAGGATATTATCTCTAGAAACCTTATTTTTACTGATTTTGGGAAAGAATTTTATGCTGAAAATAAAGATCACAAGATCGTGTTTTTGGTCCAGCCAGATAGACTAGAATATTACAAAGAGCTTTTTTCTAATGGATCTTTTGCTAGTACAGATATCGTGGTGGAGCAATACAAGAGATCGAGTGCTTCAAGGTTTGAAAATATGGTCATGTCACTCGCTCGTAGTGGTATCAATAGTCATACAAATCTGTGGTCAAAAATGCGTTCTTATAAAAGGGGACACTCAAGCTGGATAGATACTCACACAAAAAGAGTTATTGCTTTTTCTCTCGGTGGTTTTTCTTTCTATAAAAATATTATTCGCCGGCTGATTTTGATTTGGGAGTCTGATGCACGATTAATAGAGCTATATGATAAATACAAACCGACTGTACTTTTTGCCACATCTCTTACCAACTATGATTTCGACGTACTCATTGCACGTGAAGCAAAACGTCGTGGTATAAAAATAATAGGTATGGTGAGAAGTTGGGATAATCTTTCTAGTCACGGACTACTGCGCGTGGTTCCTGATATTTTCATTCTTCAAAATGAGTTTTTGAAAGATATGGCTATAGAGTATCAAGCTATAAATCCAAAAAATATACCTATCTATATAGTGGGTTTACCACATTATGACATGCTAAAAGATGTCACCTCACTTTTACCGTCCCGTGAAGATTTTTTCAAAAGTGTTGGATTGGATCCAGAAAAGAAACTCATTTTCTATGGCGCTATGGGAGAATTTCTTTTTATTCACGAAGGTGAACTTCCGGAGGTGTTTGAGCAACTTGTGAGAGAGGAAAAAATAAAACACCCAGCGCAGTTTTTGTATCGTGCGCATCCAAAGTTTAAGATTGATCCAGAAAAAATAAAATCTCTGAAGTCAGTGGTTTTTGATACAGAAGGTAAATATATAAATACAGATAAAACTGATACCTCTGAAAATGAAAACATACATTTAGCAGCTTCGATATATTATAGTGATGTGATAGTAACTGGTGCCTCTACTATAGCCATAGATGCTGCTGTATTAGATAAGCCAATAGTCTGTATTGGTTTTGATGGAAAGACTTTGCGAAAAGATGTAGACTATTGGGAGTCGGTAGAGCGTTTCTACGATCTTTACACCCATTTTGAGGATCTCATGGATGCTAACGGCGTAAAAATAGCTAAAAACCAGGGTGATTTGGCGAAATATATAAACGAATATATAGAAAGTCCACAGCTAGAGGCTATGGGACGTAGAAAAATAATAGAACGCTTTGCGGAACCTTTTGATGGAAAAGCCGGCGCGCGTCTCGCAAAATTAGTCTCTAAAGAAATTTCAAAAACATGATTCAAAACTATAAAGTGTTTGCTCTAGTGCTTGCTCGTGGAGGCTCAAAAAGAATCCCGAAGAAAAATATAAAATTACTAGCTGGCAAACCGCTAATAGCCTATTCAATAGAAGAAGCAAAAAAATCAAAATACATAGACAAACTTATTACATCTACGGACGATGTTGAAATAGCGAAGGTTGCAAAACAATGCGGTTGCGATGTACCTTTTATGCGTCCGGCAGAATTGGCGGGAGATTCTGTTACAGATTACCCTGTTTTTTTACATGCATTGCAGTGGCTGAAAGAAAATGAGGGATATGAGCCAGATATTGTCATTCAGCTTCGTCCCACATCTCCACTTCGTACGGTAGAGCATATAGACGCGGCTATAGAGCTTTTGGTAAAAAATCCAGATGCAGACTCAGTGCGTACAGTGACAGAGCCAGATCAAAGTCCGTACAAAATGTACAAAATAGGCGAGAGCGGTTCACTTGAACCCCCACTCACTATTGAGGGGGTAAAAGAATCTTTCAACATGCCAGGACAAAGCTTGCCAAAAGTATATAAACATGTGGGATATGTAGATGTCATGTGGCGTCGGACTCTGATAGATAAAGGTCAGATGACTGGATCAAAAATAATTCCTCTAGTATTAGACAAAGCTTATAGTGGAATAAACAAACCGGAAGATTGGGAATATTATGAATATCTTATTACTAAGCTAACTAACAATTAATTGTTTTTATGGATGCAATTTTTTCTCAAAAACCCCACGCAGAAAAAAACGGTATAAAAAAATATACTAAGACTGATTTTTATTGGGGCATTGTTCCTAGATCAGAAATGGAAAGTTTTAATGCTTTGGGACAAGAAAAGGGATTTTTACAAGCGCATAAGGAGTTTTCTTTTAAAGAGCGTTTTAATTATGCGGAAAATTATCGACGTGCAGATTTTCATTTTTTATTGCCGTTTAAAAAAGATTCTGTAATTTTGGATTTGGGTTCTGGTTTTGGCAATGTGACTATACCGATGGCAAAGCACTACAAACACGTTGTTGCTGCAGATGCTTCTCTACCGTTACTTGAATACTCTAGCTTGCGTGCAAAAAGTGAGAATATAAACAATATTGATTATGTGCAAGTTGATCCTCTTGAAGAGTGTAATCTGCCATTTAAACCAAAATCTTTTGACGTAATTATTTTAAATGGAGTCTTAGAGTGGGTTGGTCCAGCAAAAAAAGATGTCTCTCCTACAATCACACAAAAACGTTTTCTTGCTTATTTGGCCACCCTTCTCAAAGACGATGGATTTTTGTATATAGGAATAGAAAACAGACTTTTTCCGGGGTGGCTCCGTAGAGATCCACATTCAAAGTTGAAATATACTTCAATACTCCCTAGGTTTTTGGCAAATTGGTACGCAAAGAAGCACGGTCATGCAGACGGATACAAAACGTATATATATTCATCTTTTGGTTATAAAAAAATGCTTCGTCAAGCTGGTTTTGGTTTTACAAAATTTTTATATCCATATACTACATACCGAGAACCAGAATATATTTACTCAAACGATATGGCAGTTAGAAGATTTATTTTTGCTGGTTATTTGAAAAATATTTTTACAAAAAAATGGAGTACTTTTCTGAAATTCCTATCATTTATAAATGCAGATAGGATCTTTTTATCTAGTTTTATGATTATTGCTTCAAAAAAGCGGGGAGTAGAGAAAAACACTCCTTATATATACGAAATAGCTAAAAAATTTTCTCCTGATGTATTGAAGGACGATGTATATATGAAGGTGCCATCAAAAAATGATAAGGCTAGATTTCTGGTCTTTCATCAAAGTGATAGTAAACCATATTTAGAGTTTGAGGTTGAAAGGGTTGGATGAGTATTTTGAGATTAAGTGCGATTACTGGGTTTTTTTTATCATTGTTGTATAATGGTTCCATTATGAATTTTACAGATAAATTGAAGCATTTTCTCGGTTTTTTGCCAGGAAAAGTGAAAATAGGCAAACAATACGTAGGTGTGGGAGAGCCAGTTTTTATTATTGCGGAGGTGGGCATCAATCATAACGGAGATATTGAAATTGCCAAAAAGCTCATAGATGCCGCTGCAGATGCTGGAGCAAATGCGGTGAAATTTCAGAAAAGAACCACAAATGAAATTCTTACAAAAGAGGGTTTGGAAAAGCCGTATACTTCTGTACACGCTTTTGGTCCTACATATGGTGAGCATCGCAACAAGCTAGAATTTACAGAAAAAGATTATAAAGAGTTAAAAGAGTATGCGAAAAATAAAAATGTTTTGTTTTTTGCAAGTGCCTGGGATCAGACCAGCGCTGATTTTCTAGAATCTTTTGATGTGGATGCATACAAGATTCCTTCTGCTGATACTATAAATATCCCACTGCTTGAGTATGTTGCAAAAAAGAATAAGCCGGTTCTTATTTCTACTGG
>CAYOFR010000071.1:0-4972 GCA_964403475.1 uncultured Candidatus Saccharibacteria bacterium
CCTGAAATAGTTGGTGATATTTTGAGTATTTCGTCTTTCGGCACAATGAATCCAAAGACACACAAACCACTTCGCCGAAAAACAAAAATAGTTTTACGTAAAAATAAACATTTACTTTTGAAGGGGCCAAATGGTATTGGAAAAAGTACTTTACTTGAGGCGATAGCAAATGGCACAGAAGAGGGTACTTTTATTACAGAAGGTGTGCGTGTGGGGTATTATAGGCAAGATTTTTCTACTCTGGATTTCAATCAAACTGTATATGACTCTCTGCTTTCTGTAATGGATAAACATATAGAAGAGACAATGCGATCTGTAGCGGCAGGATTTTTGATAACAGGAGATATGATTCGTACAAAAATAGGTGATTTATCTGAGGGGCAAAAAGGACTTGTGGCTTTTGCGCGTCTTGTGCCACAAAAGCCGGGACTCTTGATTTTAGATGAGCCGACAAATCATATAAACTTCAGACACTTACCTGTAATCGCTGAGGCTTTAAACAAATACGAAGGCGCAATGATTTTGGTAAGTCACGTGCCGGATTTTGTGAAGCAGATAAGGATAGATGAGGTGTTGGATTTGGAAAAATAATTGCAAAAAATAAAAAGTTGTCTCGAAAAGCACGCGTCAATCGCTACTGCGATTGCTGCTCCGCTCGGCGCCGTCGCGCCTGCGCGAGGCTTTTCTCAACAAATTTTTATTTTTTAGCGGCGTTTGTTCCAGCGACAAAGCCAGTCGTCCAGCATAGTTGCAAGCTATATCCTCCAGAAGGTCTGTCTATATTTAAAACATCTCCTACAAGATAAAGATTTGAGAAAATGCGTGATTGCATTGTTTTAAAATCAACCTCATCTAGTACGACTCCACCGTTTGTAATAATTGCTTTGTCTGTTCCTAGAAGTGTATCTACGTTGAGTTTTAGGCCTTTTAAAAGGTTTATAAGACGCATTCTTTCTTCTCTCGTTATACTATTGCATTGTATATCTGGATCTATGCCGGAAAAATCTACAATTACTGATGCTATGGCAGATGGCAATAATTTGTTTAAAGAGTTTTTGAACTTTTTGTTTGAATTTTCTTTAAAGATTTCTTGAAGTTTTGTGTTTAGTTGTCCGTGGTCTAGGCTCGGTATTAAATCTAATGCAATCACAACCTCACCATATTTTAAGAGTTCACCAATCTCACTGCTCATGTTTAATATAGCCGGTCCACTTAGTCCGACGTGTGTGAAAAGTATTTTACCTTTGTGAACAGCTTGTTTCTCTCCGTTTTGGAAAGTCGTTATTTTTGCATTAGGTAAACTCACTCCAGCCATTCTAGAAATCCATTTGTCTTTTACAGCTATTGGCACGAGAGATGGAGTCGGATTTATTATTGTATGTCCTATTTTTTTAAGCCATTTGTATCCATCTCCGGTAGAACCAGTTTCTGGACGGGAAGTGCCTCCGGTCGCGATCACTATATTTTTGCCATATATCACATCTCCGCTCTTTGTTTTTACGCCGACAATTTTTTCTAAAGCGCCGGCGAGATTTTTCTTTACTGCAAGCACCTCTTTGTCTCGGACTATCTCTGTGACTGGGGAGTTGGAGAGCACTTTAACGTCGCCGGCGCGAACATACTCCACCAAAACATCCCAGACAGATTGAGCGCTGTCACTTACAGGAAAAACACGCCCTTCATTTTCCACTTTTGTATCCATTTTTCTTATATGGAAAAAATCCAGAGTCTTTTCTACATCCCATTGTGAGAAAGCAGAAAACAAAAATTTTGCATTGTCTTTATATTTTTCTAAAAACTTTCTGACGTTTAGCTGTGCGTTTGTGACATTACATCTACCACCTCCTGTAATCAGAAGTTTTTTGCCTAGAGAGTCATTTTTTTCAATCAACAATACTTTTGCACCGAGCTCTCCTGCGCGCCCAGCTGTCATCATTCCAGCGGGTCCACCACCTACCACTATTACGTCCCAGATAGTTTTACTCATTTTTATCCTATGTCTTTTATTTTCTTTGCTAGGTATTTTTCTCCACCCTCCATTTCCTCTGAAAGTTCTACGAATATTTTATATTCTTCTTCTGTAAGCTCTCTCTTTGTACTAGCTCTTTCAAGCATTTTTAGATATCTCTTTATGTCTTTTCTTAATGTCTCAAATACAACATGCATCTCTTGTTCTGTTTCTATCTTATCTTTTTCCATTTCACGCTTTAGATTTGAAGATTTTCTGATGATGAATAGTACTAGTAGGATAAATAGAAGTATCAATACCAGAACAGTTATACCTATTGAGATTATTTGTATTGTTTTTGTACCAAACCATACCGCCTTTGTTTCCCTTACATTTACAAAGACTTTCTCTGAAGGATCACTTTTTACATTTCCTGTTCGTATTGTTTCTGCCCACACTGATACATTGCCGATGTTTCTTATTGGTTCTGTGTTAAATGAGAATATTCCATCAGGGTTGGATTTTACTGTGTAGCTTTTAGCTTCAAGTCCTTCTTCTTTTATCCATACGACTATATCTGATTCTCCATAGAATGATTTTCCTTGTACTTCAAACTTTGAATCTACTTGTATGAATTCTGGATAAGTGGTGATTTTTGGTATCTTTGTGGCAGGTGGGTTTATAGAAACTGTTGAATCTATATTATTTCCAGCTCTATCAAACACCTTTACAGTAATATCTTTTCTTCCTGAAGGTAGAGGAGGGAGGTTTATTTCTTGTTCAGAGCCAGACTCAACATTTGCTTCTGCTATTTTTTCTTCTCCTGAATATACTTCGTATTTAGATACTCCAGATAGTGCATCTTTTGCAGATACTGAAAGAGAAATTGTGTCTTCTTCTGTATTTTTTGAGGAGATCTGTAGATCGGTTGGTTTTGTAAGATCTATTTGTATTTTCCTGCTTGCTATTGGTCCAAATCCAGATGAGTTTCTAAATCTAGCATTTATGAATAGCTTTCCTTCCGGTAGATTTTCAAGAGTCTTTGTCTTTATTGCTGGCTGGTAATTTACATATGGCACCGTATCAGAGAATTTACTCAATACGAGCTGAACAGCTAACACTCCAGAAGGTATGTCCCAAGTAAAGTCTCCTGATGTTGTGTTATACCAAGAATCAGCGTTAGGCATATCTGGGGAAGTTATATTCGGAGCTTTTGGTAGTGAAACAGGAGTTGTTGGTGTTACAGGCACAGGTGTAGTCACAGGTGCTCCAGAAACTGTTATAGAGCCACCTCTAGCTTGTGAAAATACATTTGTTCCTTTTCCATCATTTGCTCTAATCGCAGATGAGCCAAAAGCTAAGCTAGCGACACCTGCTTTTTTTGCTCTAAAGTTTACTTTTAATATATTTCCAGTTTGTCCAGAATATCCAGGATTGGGTACACCACCATTAAAAGATATTATTCCGCTTGTGTTGGAAAATGTTGGTTGTTCAATCCACATTGTCATGACTGAGCCGGCTGTGGTGACAGAATCAACACTCAATGTGTCAGCGGGGAAGAACAGGCTTCCTTCTGCGTTGTTTACTTTTACTTCGTCAGTTGATATGTATACGTTTGCTGTAAATGTGCCATTTATCGATACTTGGGATTTGTCCAACACCAAGTACATGTCTGCTGCACTTGCTATTGATGGGAGAATAAAAGATAGACAGAGTATTATTGCATAGATAAATATTTTACTTTTCATTTATTTATTTTTGTAGAATTTCCAAAATCCAAAAAATACTATCAATATGAATATGATTATACTAATAATTTTCATCCAAGGCTTGCTGTTTTGTGGATTAAAGGTTGATATTCTTTCGTTACCCGCATTATCTATTGCTTTTACTGTAATAAAACTAGATAGACTTTGGTCTTGTAAAACATAAGGACTTCCTGATCTCACTGGAGCACGATTTCCTTCTGTTATTTCGTATCTGTTTATTCCAGAGTCGTTATCTGTAGTAAAGAAACTGATAAAATATTTACCATCAAACATAGAAAGTGTGCTTCCGAAATCTATATTAAATTTATTTGGCGGAGTTTTATCGTTATTTGTGAGAGAAACAAGTTCGTTTTCGTTTGTTCCTGATATTTGCACTGGTATTTGAATAGAGTCACCTAAAACTGTGGTTTCTGTACCCTTACCGTCATTTAGAAATGCTGTCGCATTTACTAGGTTTATTTTTATTGGCTCTGTGTTTGTCGGCTTTACTGCTATTGTGAAAAGTCTAAGTGATTTTCCATATACGCCAGCTGTGGTACCGCCAACGAACGATATTTTGTCACTATTAATATCTAGTGATGGTTTTCTCGGCCATAAGTCAAAGATTGATCCGCCCATATTTATAGAAACCACATCTTTTGGTGTACTAAACTTTATTTCACCTTCTATTGCATTTATTTCTTCAGCCGTATCAAGCATTACTTTTATGATACTTGTGTTGCCAACGCTGATTGGTTTTTCTGGTAGGTCGATAAATATTTTTGCTGCATTAGCATAAGAGGGTATTGCGAATACGAAAAATAATGTTATGGCTATGCGTGCGGTAATTTTTTGTAAAAGTTTTTTATTCATGATTTTCAATTTATATAACACTTCCGGAAGTGCCCCATTGTGAGAGGAGTATTGAGAAATCAACGGAGTTGACTGTACTGTCTTGATTTATATCTACACATGCGTTTTGAAATGGCGCTATGTTTTTCCAAAAAGCAAGCAAGATAGAGAAATCTACAGAGTTTACTATGTTGTCGGAGTTGAAATCTGCACCCTTACATGAGCCGGTATTGCCTGATGATGAGCTCCCACTTCCACTACTTCCTCCGCCACCGCCACCTCCGCCTCCGCCTCCACCACCGCCACCACCGGAGCTACCTCCTCCACTAACTGTGAATGTTCTAGATGATCCTGAAGAATCTGTACCGAAGTACACTATGAGTTTGAAATAATAATCTCCTGCAGAATCAACTGTAGCCGTGAG
>CAYOFR010000072.1:0-12779 GCA_964403475.1 uncultured Candidatus Saccharibacteria bacterium
TCCATATGTTGTCTTGAGACCAACGACTCCACAAAAACTCGCCGGCTGTCTCACGGAGCCAGCTGTATCAGATCCCAGAGAAGCAAGAGCTCCATACATGGCTACAGAAGCCGCCGCTCCACCAGAAGAACCGCCCGGCACCCTAGTCTCATCGAGAGGGTTTCGCGTGATTCCATATGCAGATGTCTCTGTGGAACTACCCATAGCAAACTCATCCATATTTGTGCGACCAAGTAAAATTGCACCGGCAGATTTTAAACGACTAACAGCTGTAGAATCATATGTCGCCTTGTAGCCCTCAAGAATTTTTGAAGAAGCGCTAGCCCTCTTGCCTTTCACAAGAATATTATCTTTGAGTGCAATAGGAATCCCCGCAAGCAAACTATCAGTGCCAGAATCTATCAAAGCCTGAGCTTTTTCTATTTGTTCATCTAAATCATCATACAATTCTAAATAAGCATGGACTGTTTTATCTCTTTTTGAAACTTCGTCCAAATATGCCTGACACAGCTCACGCACAGAAAAATCTTTTTTCAAAAGATGCTCATGTGATTTTTTTATATCTAATGTTTTTAAATCAATTTTCATAAATTCAGTTTATAGAATCTTTTTTACCTTTACATAATCACCCTCTCTATCCGGAGCTTCTGCCAAAATAGCTTCTTTGAAAATACCTGATTCGTGTGGTGCGGAATCTTCTCTCATTACATTATTTACCAAAGCATCATCGCCCTGATCATTCTGCCCAACCTTTACGTGAGCATCTTCTATTTGACTCACGTATGACAAAATAGCATCCAAGTCCTTTTGCATACCGGCCTTTTCCTCGTCTGGAATATCCAGCCGTGACAGCTCAGCGAGTTTTTCTATATCTTTTATTTCAATCATATTGACTACAATATCACTTCGTTAGCATTTTCACAAAAGAGTCCTCATCGATTATTTTTACCCCCATTTTTTCTGCGTTATCGAGCTTGGAGCCAGGATTTTCTCCGGCGATCACAAAATCAGTATTTGTAGATACAGAGCTAGAAACATTACCACCCATAGCACGTATCTTTTCTTTTGCTTCATCACGACTCATGGTAGATAGAGTGCCAGTGAGAACAAAAGTCTTTCCAGAAAAATCACTTGATACAGATTTTTTTTCTGACAAAGAGTCTTTTGTAATATAAATATTATCTAGAAGATTTTTTAATATTTTTTGATTATTTTTATCGTCAAACCAATCTCTTATAGATTTTGCAACAATTGGCCCAACACCATTTAGCGCTTCCAACTCCTCAAAAGAAGCCTCTGATAAATTTTTTATATTTTTAAAATTTTCTGCCAAATCATAAGCCGTCTCTTCCCCCACTTGTGGAATAGAAAGTGAAATAATAAGTCTAGGTAAAGTAACCTTACGAGATTTTTCTATAGCTTCCAAAAGATTGTCTACTGATTTTTCTGCAAATCTTGGCAGATCAATGAGATCACCCTTTTTTAGAGTGAAAATATCTTCATAAGAAGAGATGACATTTTCATCTAAAAGCTCATCAATAATACGTGGACCGAGACCATCAATATCAAAAGCTTTTTTTGATACGAAATGATAAAGTTTGCGACGATGTTGAGAAGCTGAGTTTTTATTTACACATCTATATGCCACTTGTCCGGGTACGCGCTCTATTCTACAGTCACCACCACACTCAGGCACAAACTCTGGAAACTCAAATATTTTTTCTTTTCCAGTTCTCATTTCTTTTACAACACTCACAATGTCAGGTATGACGTCTCCCGCTTTTTGCAAAATAACAGTATCACCTATACGAACATCCAATCTTTTTATTTCATCTTCATTGTGTAATGTCGCCCGAGAGACAACAGATCCTGCCACAGAAACAGGTCTCAAAACAGCGACTGGAGTAATCACGCCAGTGCGTCCCACCTGAAGTTTTATGTCTATTACAGTAGTGGTCACCTGCTCTGCTGGAAATTTGAAAGCTATAGCAAACCTGGGTGATTTTCCAGTAAAGCCCAAAGCTTCTTGGTATTCTTTTTCATTTACTTTTACTACTACACCATCGAGTAGATAATCTTCCCTCTTTGCACGTTTCTGCCATTCTTTCCAAAAAGAAATTACCTCATTTATACTTTCACATTTTTGAAAATGACTATTTACTTTAAAGCCCAACTTTTTCAAGAGCTCTAGCTCCTGTATTTGTGTTTTTGTATCATCGTTTTCTATTCTTGCAATATCATAAATAAAAGTCTCAAGCTTTCGCTCTGCTACTATTTTTGAATCAAGTTGCCTGATAGATCCAGCCGCCGCATTTCTAGGATTTGCAAAAAGAGCCTCTCCTGATTTGGTGCGTTGTTTATTTAAATCTGCTAAACCTTTTTTTCCAAGCCATACCTCACCCTCTACTATCACATCAATATTCTCTTTTAACCTAAGAGGTACTGACTGAATAGTTTTCACATTTGCTGTCACATCTTCTCCGACACGGCCATCTCCACGAGTCGCGGCTGTTTGCAAAAGTCCATCAACATAATCAAGTACTATTTTCAAACCATCTATCTTTAACTCTACAGCATACGAAGGAGATACATCGCGTCCCAGAGACTGCCTGAGCATTTTTTTTACACGGATATCAAAATCAAAAATATCTTCTTCTGTAAAAGCATCTGCAAAAGACCACTGCGCCACTTTGTGAGTCACTTTTTTAAATTCAGGCAAGGGCTCTCCAGCAACTCTTTGTGAAGGAGAATCAGGGGTTATTAATTCTGGATATTTTTCCTCTATTTTCACCAACTCATCCTTTAGAGAATCTAGAGCTTCTGCTGAAATTTCTTCTCTATCTAGGACATGATAAAGATAACGATGGTGCTCTATCGTTTCTCTCAGCTTGGTGAGGCGTTCTATCACCTCTTTTGGAGCTTTTGGTTGCATGCAGAAATTGTAACTGTTACAGGGAAATTTTCAATTAGTAAGTCACTTCGAGTGCACGCTCTAGACGGCGTGGATCTGAGGTATTGCAAGTATTATAACCACGAGATTGTATTGTGGTGATTATGTCATTTTCATGACCCACGACAGTACTGTTTTTCTTTCCAACTCTCACTATTGCACAAGGACCTGATGTATCACTACTACCATTTATAAAAAATTGAAAAGTGCTAGTAGCAGGACTGCCAGAACCACCTATCACAGACGTACTTTGGTTGGGCACAGTGTTTACCGGCATATCATTACCTATCTCATTGCCATTACAATTGATACCATCAGTATTTACTTGATCTGTCGCAAAAGCGGTCTCTGTACCTCTAGGATTTTTTAAGTCCCAAAAAAGAGCACACTCTACACCTGTATCAGCGGCATAAAAAGCAATCTGCGAAGCCTGGCCAGCAAAAGAAAGGGTCAATTGCTTTAAAGCAATACTCGTCAACGCATAAGTAACGAGTAAAAGTGTACTTGTAACTATAACAGCCATCAGTAGAGCAAAACCTGAATTTTTAGCATTATTTATTTTTTTAAAATTTTTATTTTGCATTTTTTATAGTTTCTGCCAATTGTAAAGATTTTCAGAAACTTCAAGACTTCTAGGTACTCCGTTTTGATCCCAATCCACCACAACCCTCACCCTCACCTGATCATCAGTAGAAGCGTCTATCGACTGTGGAATAATGGTAATTGTTCTACGAAAAGTACTGGGTACAGTAAGATCGTGTTTATCAACATATTGAAACTGTCCGGTTGCAACGTTTAAATAAAATAAAGGACAACCTGATTCTGGACATACTATCGGTTCACTACCTATTTCATTTGTAGAGTCTACATAACAGGGTGCTGAATCAGAACAAGGATTACCCGCACCAGGCTTTGCAAAACCATCAAGCCAAGTCACAGTGCCCGTTCTATCTTTCAACATTTTAAGACCATTATTGTCCCTCAAGTGTCTTATGTATTCCAACCCCTCCTGAGCTAAATAATATGCCGCCGTTTTGTTTTTAGCATAACTAGTAGACTGAAGACTAGATTGAGCCACTGTAAAAGCACCAGTTATAGAAAGAAGCAAAATAGATATGGCCACCATAGCTTCTACTACAGTAAAACCTCTTTTTTGTTTTTTAAAAATATCTTTAACCATTTTCATAATATGAAACATCTAGTGATCTCTGTGAAATTGTCGTCTGGAGATTAAACTGTGTTGCACTATTTTCCTTTTTGCCAGCGTATCCACGTATAATCACCACCACTCTAGGTTGATTTTCGTCACCCGAAGCATTGCCGCTAACATCCACGTCGAGTGTTGAAGTATCAAAAACATAAAAATTTAGACTTTGAATATGAACTTCGGGAGAAGTTATCGGCACAAAATCTCCACCATCAACTGACCTCTCTACATTTCCTATACCCTCTGGAAAATCTGGGTCTTCATAAGCACCCAAACGATATCTAATAACATCTAGGTCACCATCACCATTTGTATCTTTATTAAAAGTAAAAGCAAAACTTGTCTCAGGACTATCAAAATCACCTCCCTGACCGTTACAATCTGCTCCGCTATAGTCTCCAATATCTCCGCAATGATAATCATTTCCGACGGCAATATTTTTTGCCATTCCGTTTATAACCAAATTTAAATTATTTATAACAGACTGCATGTTTTGATTTTTTCTGTTTGCGTCTAAGATAGAAAGGACAGATGTGATACCAAGTAACATAACAATAGTAAAAATAAAAACAGCGACAAGCATCTCCACCAAAAGAAACCCGCTTTGTTTTGTTTTTTTATCTTTAATCATAATTATTGATTTCCTACACCAATATCACCAGTATCTATCTCATCAACCTCAGACAAACCAACGCAATCACCATCAATTACAGATATTTGCCCTGTACTATATACAGCCACCTCTTTTACCCTACCCTGAGGTGATTTTAAACATACTCTGACTGTCTTTGGATCTGTACCACTACTAAATTTGAAACGAGCATCTGGCTCTGGTCTTACAAATGTGATATCCAATTTGTCGCGTTTTACTGGATTTCCAAGATCACAATACCACGCACTGTTTTCTTGGTTGCACAAAGCATAAACATAATTACCTCTTCCTATGTCTGTCTTTTGAAGCACGGTATCTGCACTAGCACTATATTTACCATCTTTGTTTACATCAGCAAAAAATATAAAAGATGTATTGTCTTTATTTTTTCCTGATGCAGTAGCACCAAAATGTATACCGTATGGAGTACTGAAACGATTTTCCTCTGAAGTACTTACACCCCCCTCTTTAAAATCTCTCACACTAACGCCATATACTTGAGCTTGCCTCAAAGCTAGTGCGACTTCATATGATAAATTTGTAATCTCCAAATTATCATTAAACTTTTGATGATTATAAATAATGACAGTAGAAACAATCGCCATGATAGCGAAAGAAACCATAAGTTCTATCAATGTAAATCCTTTTTTTAATTTCATGAATTTTTACTAAAAAGCCAAAAAAGTAGAAATGTGCATAATGTCCCAACCGTAAAAAAAAGCTAACAGGGTGCCGACGATGAGGAAGGGTCCGAAAGGTATTTCACTCTTCATTGTAAGATTTTTAGAAGACAAAGACAACACGCGTTGTGAAATTATAAGCAACAAGCTCACCCCCGCACCTATCCAAAAAGCGAGAACTAGCGCAGAAATACCACGTGCAAGACCGAGCATAAAACCAATACCCACAGCAAGCTTTGCATCACCCAACCCAATCCACCTTCCACCAGACACCAGCCACAAAAGCGCAAAAGGTAAAGCGAGTATCGGACCAGCGAGCACATCTAGTAGGTCGTTATTGCGTAAATAGAAAAAAGAGAAAAGAGAAAAAGCTAGAGTCACCACTCCAAAGATAAAAGACCAAGAATCTGGAATTATTTTATGTTTAAAATCATAGATACTAATAACAATCAAAATACTAATGACAAAAAAATAATAGAAAATGAACGGGCTCAGACCGACTTGCAAAAAAGTTACTAGAAAAAGTAACCCAGTGACTAGCTCAACGAGCGGATATTGCCATGAGATTTTACTTTTACATGCACTACATTTACCGCCCAAAAAAATAAAGCTAAAAACAGGAAACAATTCATACCAGTGGAGCATTTTGCCACAAGAAAAGCATTGCGATCTACCACGCGCTATAGGCAGTCCTGTATTATGTCTCAAAGCAACAACGTTTAAAAAACTACCTACTATAGTTCCAAAAATAAATATGAAAAATGAAATAATAAAAAACATTAAGAGGGTTTACATTCTGCATCTTCAAATCCAAAGTCACCAGAATCCGTTACTTGTCTTGAAGCACCCTGACTATCTACACACCAGAGTTTCGATGGGTCTGTAAATAAAGGTACAGATACTGCCCACGATGTAGCATTAGTAGAGCCAATAGAAACACAATTCGCACCAGCAATACCGCTACCAGGAGAGCTAATATTTCCCGATTCAGTGAGAAAATTTACAACTCTCTCATCGGCAAACAGGGTTCCGGAGTCAGCTTCACAAGGACCAGCAGTAACAGGTTCGCCATAATTACCTGGCTCATTAAAATAAATTTCTGCTTGCCCCCTCCTATTGGATAAATTATTCTTTATTGTCACATCCTTTGATTTTCCACGAGCAGTATTCAAAGAAACCAAAACAACTGATGACAAGATACCAATGATAGCGATAACAACGAGCAATTCGATAAGTGTGAAACCTTTTTTATTCATTAAGATTAAATTTAAAAATGCATATATAGATTATACTATAACACAATAACTTATTTCATTGGTAATAAAAAAACCACCTTGATGGTGGCTTTTTTATTTTTCATAAAAAACGAAAATTATGAAGCTGAACAAACAGTAACGCCAGAGCCAATTAACGCGGCATTAGCACGAGATGCTCCTAAGCTATCAATACACCAATATCCTGAACCCTTTAGCTTAACTGATACTGCATAAGCATCACCACCAGCAGTTATATTACAAGTAGCATCTGTTCCACCGTTTTGTGCTACAGCGTGATCTATAGCAGCCTGAATATTAGTATCTTGAAAGATGTGATTTGTTCCGGCTACAAGAGGAGTGACTGCGGCAATAGCTCCACAAGCAGCTGAATTAAGTGCTGTAGCTGTACCATATTTATTACCAAGAGTATCATAAAGAACTTCAGCTGAAGCACGTACACCAGCCAAATCTCCCTTTATAGCAGCATCAGCACCTTTTGATCGGGCAGTATTCAAAGAAGCCAAAACAACTGATGACAAGATACCAATGATAGCGATAACAACGAGCAATTCGATAAGTGTGAAACCTTTTTTAGTATTTTTAAACATATTAAACTTTTTATTAATAATTTTTATAACTTTATAATGTAAATTATTTTCTGCTTCCCTCCGCGGGAAGGGTATAAATCGACCGCTTTGTCCCTCGTCGGGAAACGTTTCTGAAAAACGTATGTATGTATTATATCTCAAATAAGCAAGTGCAACAAAGACCGTGTGGATAACCGTCTAAAATGATGAAGCAATATTGTAAATAGGCATCAAAACAGATGCGAGAAGAGTTCCCACACCGAGACCAAGACCAACCACCATTACAGGCTCAATCAAATCCACAAGCGTATCTACAGCAGATACCACTTCGCGTTGATAAAATTTTGCAAGAGTTTTTAAGATATTTCCAAGCTCTCCAGTCTCCTCTCCCACCTTTATCATCTGAGTCATAATACTAGGAATTTCAACAAACTGACTAAAAGCAGTAGACAAAGAACTTCCGCTTTTTACCGCCTCAAGACTTTTATCCAAAATATCTTTGTAAATATCATTACCCACTACAGCAGAAGTCGTCTCAATTGCTTTCACCATTGATATACCACTGAGCACCATCGTGTTCATGTTGTCTGCGATTCTAGAAAGATAGAGCTTACGATACAAATCGCCGACATAAGGCACGCTTAGCTGAAATTGATTGAAAGCTTTTTTACCCTCTTTTGTGTCGACATATTTTTTAAATAAAAATCCAAGTATCGCAAGAGCGATAAACATATACAAACCGTAATTTATAAAAATTCCACTGAGACCCAAGACTGCTTTTGTATAAATAGGAAGCTCTTGTCCTGAATCTTCTAGAATAGGAGCAATTTTCGGAATAATAACAGTAAACATCAGAGCCATCACTCCGATAAAAGTAATAATAACGAATGCAGGATAAATAAGGGCGTGTTTTGCTTTTGATGTTACTTCATATGACCTATCCAAATAATCAGCTAGATATCCAAATGTCTGATCAAGCTTTCCAGACTCTTCTCCAGAACGAACCATGTTTACATAAAAATCAGTAAAAATATGAGGATGTTTTTCTAGTGCTTTTGAAATAGAACTTCCCTCTTGGATATCATCTGCAACTTTACTGAGCGCTTCACGCAACTGAGAATTTTGGACTTGTGCAGATAGGAGTTTGAAAATACGTAAAGCAGACACCTGTGCTTCAAACAAAGTCGCCATCTGGCGAGAGACAATCACGATATCTTTGTTTGAAACGCGGTTTAAGAAAGGCAAATGCATTATAAAAGAACCTGTCTTTACTGGTTTTATAGAAGAAATAACAAGTCCGCGACCCTGCAAAGAAGTCACCGCAACATCCATACTAGATGCATCAATAGAGCCTTCCTTTGTCTCACCCGCATTATCAATCGCTTTATAATTGAATAACATGTTTTTTTAAAAAATTACAAGAGTTTCTCGAGTACTTTTGGATTGTTGGAAAATTTGTAAGCATTCTCAACAGTAATCTCACCTGCTCGCACGAGCTCGACGAGTGACCTATTTAAATCAATCATTCCTTCACCAGAACTTGTTTCTATAATCGTATTTATCTCATGTGTTCTTTTGTCACGAATTACGTTTGCTACAGCAGTGTTGTTGATGAGCAATTCATAAGCAGGAATAAGTCCACCTGAAATACGTGGTATAAGTCTTTGTGAAAATATTCCAACCAAGCTTCCCGCCAACTGCAGACGAATCTGAGATTGTTGTTCTGGTGGAAATGAATCGATAATACGCTCTACTGTCTGAGATGCGCTGTTGGTATGAAGTGTAGAAAAAACCATGTGACCTGTTTCAGCGGCTGTAACAGCTGTAGCCATAGTAGCTGGCTGTCTCATTTCTCCTATCATCACTACATCTATGTCTTGTCTAAAAACAGCCCAAAGTGCTGTGTGAAAATCCGGTGCATCTACGCGTATTTCACGCTGATCAATGATTGATTTTTTAGGAGTAAAAATATATTCGATAGGATCCTCAATAGTCACAATATGCTCCAATCTCTCCTGATTTATCATTTCAATAATAGCAGCAAGAGTAGTAGACTTTCCCTGACCGGCAGGACCAACCACCAAGAAAAATCCTTGTTGCTTTTGTGCAAAAGTAGACAAAATAGCAGGAAGATTTAAATCCTGAATTGTTTTTATATTTTGAGGTATCAAACGCAAAGCGACACTTATCATTCCCTGCTGATAATAAGCATTACCTCGAAATCGTGATTTTGGATCGTGACTGTAAGCAAAATCCAATTGTTTTTCTTCTAAAAACTTTTTCTTGTTTTCTGGTGTAAAAAATATTTCTAAAATTCCCCAGATATCATCTTTTGTAAAAACTTCTTTTTTTAAAATTGGAATCAAAGACCCTGCGACACGGATAGTTGGTTGACGTCCCTCTGCAAGATGTAAATCAGATCCTCCCTCTTTTTGAACGGTTGATACCAAATCATCTAACTCTTTTTTATAATCTTTTGCCATATTTATTTGTTATTTTTTTCAGCAATTTTTAAAACTTGATCAACAACCTCAGAAGGTATGAGTGCAGCTTTTACTAGATAACCATCAACATGCAGACTTTTTGCTTTATCTATTTCTTCTTGACCTCCCTGATTTGTAAGCATAACAACGATAGAGTTTGGACAGAGATTTTCTTTTCTAATCTGCTCGAGTAGCTGTAGACCGTCCATTCCAGGAAGAACTATATCAAGCAAAAGAATATCTGGGGAAAAACCATCTTTTATCTGAGAAAGTACATCAGATGCGCTAGTCGCTATAGTAACTTCATGTCCATCTTTCTTAAACTTAATCTCATACATTCCAAGAAGAAACTTATCATCATCTAAAATAAGAATTTTGTATTTTTTATCAGCCATATGTATTTCAGTATAAGATTTTTGACACCTTTATACAAGGAATTAGAGTGACATCATTTCCTCAAAAGGAATCTGTCTGTTTGAAGCCTTGAGTATTGCATCCTCTTTCATTGAAAGCATTCCCTTTGAGCGAGCAATCTTTGCGATTTCTGGACCAGTAGCACCCTTTAGCAACACAGACTCTATATCTTTATCCATTTCTAGCACTTCCATCACCGCCACTCGACCACGAGTACCGTTTGGACAAGTAGGACTAGGAGAAGCTCGGAAAAACTGATTGCCGAGTTTAATTTCTTTTTTAAATTTCTCAGGCAGGTCGCTAAACTGTTGCTCAACAAGCGCTTTTAGACTTTCATCATTTGCCACCGGTGCACCAGAATCAGGACAAAGCACACTCACCAATCGCTGTGCAATAGCCAATATAAGTGTTGGTGCTATCAGATAAGGATCGACTTTCATATCTATAAGACGAGGTATAACGCCAATAGCATCGTTGGTGTGAATTGTTGCCAATACAAGATGTCCTGTAAGAGCAGCCTGAATAGCAAGCTGTGCTGTCTCGGCATCACGGATCTCTCCCACCATGATGATGTCAGGATCCTGACGAAGTGTAGTACGCAAACCGTTTGCAAAAGTATATCCGATATCAGCACGAATCTGAGACTGATTTACTCCATCAATACTGTATTCGATAGGATCTTCAAGACTCAAAACATTTTTCTTGTCTTTATCAAACTCTTCAAGCATTGAATACAGAGTTGTGGTCTTTCCAGATCCAGTATGACCAGAAATCAAAATGAGTCCATACGGTCTGTCTAT
Organism: uncultured Candidatus Saccharibacteria bacterium; assembly: GCA_964403475.1. Classification (GTDB taxonomy): domain Bacteria; phylum Patescibacteriota; class Minisyncoccia; order Phycocordibacterales; family CALRHW01; genus SICJ01. The sequence goes on from CAYOFR010000072.1 coordinate 11,030, forward strand.
CGCCTTCCTTATTAAATCTAGATTTTTTTCACTGATACCAAGCTCATTTAGTTTCTTTACTCCCTTGTCGTGATCAAGAATACGCATCACGATCTTTTCACCATAATAAGTCGGGAAAGTTGAGACACGGAAATCAATCTTTCTTCCATCTATTTTTGCAGAGAAACGACCGTCTTGAGGCTTTCGTTTTTCATCAAGCTTCATATTTGAAAGAATTTTTATACGAGATATGACGGCAGAATGAACTTTTGCCGGCAAAACCAGACTTGTATTTAAAACACCATCAACACGAAAACGTACACGTATTGTGTCGCGCAAATGCTCTATATGAATATCAGAAGCATCACCTTCTGTAGCGTATCTTAGAATAGTGGCAACGATTTTTGTAATAGGAGCAACCTCCACTATCTTTGTATCAAGCTCATCCTTTTGAGCTTCACTTTTTTTAGCACCCGGAGCACCTTCACCATCCTGATCTAGAGTTACCATTCCACCTTCACCAGGAGCAAGAGCACCATCAAGCTGATTGAGGGCCTTTGTGACTTCTTCAGAAAGGCCTTTGTACATAGCCATCACTTTTTCAAAATCTCTCTCAAGTATGAGAAAAATTTTGAAGGGCATATTTATCTTTGATGAGATAAAATTGAGAGCGTCACGTGCTTCTATATTATCTGGATCTATCATTCCAGCTTCGAGCATGCCGTCTTTTACACCAAGTGGTACAAACTTGTAATGCACTGCCGCGTCTTCTGGTATGTATCCCAAGATTTCACCAGGAATTTTTGTCTCTCCAAGAGCTCGAGTAGGTACACCATAGTATTCACCACCAGCATTAAGTATATCGTTTTCACTTACTCCACGCTTAAGTAAAGCATCTTCTAAAGAAAGATTCTCGGAAGATATCTCTTTTTCTAATAGAGTAATATCTTTTTTATCTATTACTTTTTTTTCAGCTAATATATCTAGAACACTCATGTGGTGTGTGTCTTATAATCCAGTAGACAAAAATGGATTAGATCTGCCGACTGGCTTTGGTTGTACACTTACTTGAATATCATTTAAACTCCGAAATACAGGATCAGAAAATAGAGCAGAATAAGATGCGCCAACTTTTTTAAGAGAATTTAGACGGTTTATTTCACTCACAAGCTCTTGCCCAATGAGTTGCGCAGAAGAAGATGAGTCTGCAGAAGTAAGTGGTTCATCTTTTTTGAAAACGTAAAAATATAGTAAAAAACCAACCACTATAAGTACCAAAACAATGATTGCATTTTTATTTTTCTTTAGTGTTTCCATTTATTTTGAATCAAGCCAATACGCTTGAAGTGTTATGTTGTAATCGTAGATCGGAAAAGTACCCTGACTTGGTTTGAGAGAAATGTTTACAATATCTACCATTCTCAAACTCCTCTCTAAATCCTTTATAAAAATAACCATACCCTCATACGAAGTCTGAAAACCGAAAGTTATGGTAGATGTTTTATATGGCTTATCAGTGGAAGATTTTGATAAATCTGAGATCTTTGTATCCCTCATCTCAATAGCATACTTTGAAGCCACACCATTAATATCGAGTATCAATCTGGCTGTGTCTACCTTTTCTGGTAAAAGTTTACTTATTCTATCCAAATCACTTGCAGAGAAAGAAGATAGGATATCAGAAAGACTAGCACGCAAATCTTTTAATTCGTTAGATTTAGAGATAACTTCATCATACTGCAAAGACTCAAGTCTCTGTGCTTGAATTTTT
>CAYOFR010000073.1:0-2917 GCA_964403475.1 uncultured Candidatus Saccharibacteria bacterium
GGAGGCAAAGCTCTAAAATTTTACACATCTGTGCGCATAGACATTCGTCGTATTGCACAAATTAAAAAAGGCGAAGAAATAATGGGTTCACGAATACGAGCAAAAGTTGTAAAAAACAAAGTAGCTGCTCCTTTCCGCCAAACAGAGTTTGATCTAATGTACAACGAAGGTATTTCAAAAGAAGGAGAAATAATAGCGCTTGGAGAAAAGCACGGAATAATAAGTAAAAGTGGTTCTAGCTACGCTTATGGTGATACAAAATTGGGTCGAGGATATGATGCAACACGTCAATTCCTAAGAGAAAACCCAAAAGAAGCGGACAAAATCCTCGCAGAAATTACAGAAAAAATGGCAGAAGCTATATAGCCAAATAAATGAAAAAAGTCTATCTAAATCGGGTAGACTTTTTTCATTTATTGAGTTAGACTCCTCTGTATTATGTTGGAATATAACGAAATAGTAGAAAGAAAGTTTATAGTTTACGAAGGCGCACCATACGAAGTGATTCATTCACACGTATTTCGCAAACAACAGCGAAAACCTGTAAACGCTGTAAAAATGAAAAACCTAATCACTGGTAAGGTGGCCGAGGTCTCTTTTCACGTCTCAGAAAAAGTAGAAGAAGCTGATATCTCTACAAAAGACGTTAAATATCTTTACACAAACAAGGGTGCGTTTTGGTTTTGTGATCCAGCAAAGCCTAGTGACAGATTTGAGCTCAGTGCAGATTTACTTGGTCCAGGAATGCAATTTCTAAAACCAAACTCCATAGTCCCCGCTCTTGTATTTGATGAAAAGATAATCGGAATTAAAATACCTATCAAAGTAGATTTGAAAGTAACAGAAGCTTTCCCTGCTGTGCGTGGTGATACAGCTCGAGGTGGAAATAAAACTGTAAAAGTAGAGACTGGTGCAAGTGTGACTGTGCCAATGTTTGTAAAAGAAGGAGATATTTTGAGAATAAATACTGAAACTGGAGAGTATACAGATAGGATTAATTAAACACAAACAAAATACCTAAAAAGGGTACGGACTTTTTGAAGCTTAAAAAGTCCTGAAACGCTCGGCTCGACAGCCTCGCGACCCCCTTTTTAGGTATTTTGTTTTATTAATTAGATTTACAGCAAAAAACATCATTTGGAAAGACTCGCGTAGGCGCGACGGCGCCGAGCGGAGCAGCAATCCCAGCAGGGATTGATGCGTGCTTTTCAAATGATGTTTTTGCGTTGAACTTAGCGAGAAACAAACGGTAGAAGACCCATAAATCTAGCTCGCTTGATAGCAGTAGCGAGCTGACGCTGATACTTTGAAGACACTCCTGTCCTCTTTTTTGCCATGATACGGCCATGAGGATTTAGGAATTTCTTTAAGATATCGACATCTTTGTAGTCGATTACCTTTATATTATTCTGAGTGAAAAAACATTGTTTCTGCATAAATTTATTGTTTATTAAAATGGTATATCGTCTGGATTAATTTCTTCTGAAGGATACTCTATAGTATCTAGGGCTTCTTTTGAAGATTGAGCTTCATCACCCTTTGGCTGAGCCGTAGCTCCTGGTGCCCCACCCTCTCTTCTAGGACCAAATTGGACTCTGTCTGCCACTATCTCTGTACGATATTTTTTTGTACCGTCCTGAGCGTCCCAGCTTCGTGTTTGCATTCTGCCTTCTACAAGTACTGAACTTCCCTTTTTTAAATATTGTCCAGCTGTCTCTGCTTGTCTTCCAAAAACTACTACGTTGTGATAATCAGTATTCTCTTGTTTTGCTCCATCTTTATCTTTCCAAACTCTGTTTGTCGCAACACTGAATGTCGCTACCTGAATGCCGGATGGCAATGATTTTACTTCAGGATCACGAGTGAGGTTGCCGATAATAAGTGCTTTGTTTAAATACATATTTTTTTAATTTACCACAAGAGCTTCGATACTTTTATCCATATCCTCTTCGCTTACTGGAGCTTTTGAATCTTCTGATTCAATAGAATCGTCTTCACTTTTTGTCTTTTGAGCTTCTCGATCACTTACCTTTGAAGCCATGATTGTACTCTCTCTGATTGTTTTTATAAAAAGAGCACGCAAAACTTCTTCCATAGATTCAATAGCTTTCTTTACAACAGAAATCTCAGCAGAAGCTATTTCAAATTTTACCCAACCAAAGTAAGCATGATCAAAACCTTGCTTTTTTGTTTGTATAACTTTAAACATTTCATACGCTAGAGGACGCATTTTTGGAGCTTCTTCAGAGATTATCTCACCTCCGCTTTTTTCTATAATACCCTTTATATTAGCCATTATTTCAGGCATTCTTTCTTCTGGTAATGTAGGAAGCAATAGAAAACCAACCTCATAAACAAGATGGCCTTCTTTTGCTGTTTTATTTACTTTTTCTTCTGTAGACATGTAGCGATTAGGTTATCATATGTGCTTGGTTATTGCAACATACAAAAGGTCAATAAATTATAAAGAAGTGCTAAAGCCAAAAAGCCTATTTGCGTTTGAAACTATAGCTTTTTTGACAACTTCCACATCCTCACCCTTTATTTCAGCTATCTTTTTCACAACTTCCTCAACGTACGCAGGCTCGTTTCTCTTTCCTCTAAAAGGAACAGGAGAAACATATGGCGCATCAGTCTCGCTCATAATCATATCGAGTGGTATGTGACGAATAACCTCATCATAATCACGCGTAAACGTAATAACACCCGTGAAAGATAGTGTGAAACCGAGACTTAAGAACATTTTTGCTTCATCCAGAGTGCCAGCAAAAAAATGGACGTTACCACGCACTCCAGGATTTGCTTTTAAAATTTCATAAGCGTCCTTGTAAGCATTTCTAATGTGAAGCATCAGTGGTTTGTTCAATTCTTTTGCTAAATCTATCTGTGCCTGAAAAACTTTTTTCTGATGCTCAGC
>CAYOFR010000074.1:0-9571 GCA_964403475.1 uncultured Candidatus Saccharibacteria bacterium
GAATCAGTCATAAAAGCTACGACCACAAGCGTGATAGTGAGTCCCATTGTGCCTGTTTCTGACATGTAGTATCTAGCTGGTGGTATATTAAACCAAAGAAAAGCCAAGATCGATCCGACAATTAATGTACAAAAAGCAGCAAGATTTATTTGATTTTGGAAAAAAGCAATACCGGCATATGCAGAAAAAATTGTTGCAAAAATACCTCCAGCAAGTCCATCTAATCCGTCTATTACTCCACCTGAATAAATAGCGAGCGTAACTATAATGAAAAAAGGAATAAACAACCAGCCAATAAAAATTTCACCAAAAGGATTTGGTAATCCAATAGACATTACATCGAGTTTAAAATAAAACCAAAGACTACAAAGCAAAGCGATAAATCCAACTATAAAAAGACGTTTCTTTAGAGACAGTCCACCAGCAATATGATCTCGACTACCTTTTATCTCCATAAAATCATCTATGAGTCCCACCAAAGATCCAGCGATAAGTGTAAATAGAGGAATCCATGTTTGGTTTCTACTTAAAAAATCTATTTTCGCTATCAGATCTCCCGGGAAAAATTTACCCAAAAGCCATATTCCGATTATTGTCACAAAAGCACTAAACCAAATAATTATTCCACCCATTTTAGGTGTGCCTACTTCTTTGTTTTTGTGGAGCTCGTTGAAAATGGGAGTAGCTCTGCCGTCTGGAGCAACTTTTCCAGATTTTTTCTTCCACATCTCATTTTTATAAAGATAATCAGTGAGAAAAGGAGTTGAAATAATACCTATAATAAAGGCTACTATTGAAGGCAGGAACACTTTTACTATGTCTAGTATTATCATATTGTTTTAAAGATTATAGCACTATTGTTGTAAATATTCCCTACTTGCTTTTATAAGGGTATTTACATCAGTAAATCGGCCTTCTAGGGTCGATCCGAGCACAGAAATGATCATTGGTCGGCCAAGCTCAGCATCAAAAACTATTGCCAAATTGCCACCAGCGAGCGCTGTGTATCCAGTCTTTGAAGCGATGATTCCAGGTATTAAATTTACTTCATAGTTGGTGTTGTTGGCGACGTGATCTACATTGTCTATTGATTTTATTACCGCACTACTCTTTTTTGTTGGCTCAATAATCTGCGGGGTTGTCTTTAAAGCATATTCAAAAAGTTTGACCACATCTCTTACATTTCCATAAGCACCACCCAAAGAAGCATTTGCATCTAGACCATTTTCATTTGAAAAATACATTGAGTCGAGACCTATTTTTTTTGCCTTCTCATTCATTCTGTCTACAAACTCTTTTCGTCCTATGTCATATGTAGAAGCGCCACCACTAATAGCGCCAGCTACAGAAGCTATCGCTCGTGCGCCGTCGTTTGATGAAGTGATCAAGCTAAAATCAAGCAAATCTTTTAGTCGCCAATTTTCATCTACCTTAAAGCCGGAGTCACCCTCTTCTGCCAAAAATTCTTTTTTTATGGGTACAACTGTATATGCTGGCACCAGATCACTTGCTGTAATAGCCATCATAACTTTTGTAAGAGATGCTAGTGGCAAGACCAAATCTGGATTATATGAATAAATAGCTTTGTGATTTTTTATATCCCAGACCATAGCAGATTTGGCGGATATTTTTACACCACTAAAAGCCTCCTCATTATATTTTTCTTCTTGCGCTATGGGATGTACGATAGAATCAGTTTTTACACTTTTCATTGAGCCCCAGTACAGCAAAAAAAGCACGAGTATAATCGCAAGTGAGACCATTGGTACCACTATTTTGTCTGGTATCTCTTTACTGTTCCACATCACTTTCTTTATTAAAATTTTCGAGCTCTTTTTGCATATCTGTATATTCTGGCATATCTTCGATTTTGTTTATCCCCATGTATGACAAAAGTTCAAATGTTGGTCGATATGTAAAGCTTCGCTCGCCTTCTTTGCTTTCAGTTTTTTCTACTAGACCGCGCACGAGCAAGTTTCGTAAAATAAAATTAGAATTTACTCCGCGAATATAGTCGATCTCACGGCGAGATATCGGCCCTTTGTACAAAATGATGGAGAGGACTTCGAGGCCGGCTTTGCCGAGGTCACGTGTCAGCTCTTCTTTTGTAATTTTTGCGATGAGATCACTTGCTTCTGGTGCTGTCGCAAGCATTACTTCATCACCATTACGCATGAGTCGTATGCCGCGGGTCGCAAAAGACTCTTCTATTTGCGCGAGCGCTTCCTCTACTTCTTTTTCACTTTTTTCTACAGCCGCAGCAATCTTTTTCACCGATATTGGCTCATTTTTGAAAAAAAGTAATGCTTCTATGAGTAAGTCTGTTGTCATTTTTTTACGCCGTTAATTTTGTGAACCATATGAAGGTACAGACACATCTTGTGTTTCCATGTGTATGTCATTGTGCCTATCCTCCTGATGTACGTTTATAATACCCTGTTTTACGAGTTCTAGCATCGCAAGAAAGCTGACTATGATGTTGACGCGCTCTTCGCGGGGTATGACTGTGCCAGTGCCTTTTCCATGGGCTCCAGCAAACTCTCTGAAACTCATTTTTAGCCCTGCTTTTACTCTATCTGTCAGACGTTCAATCATTTCTTCTAGGCTCACTACTTTTTTCACAATAGCTTTTGGTATCGCCTCCACTTTTGGAATATTTTTTATAACATCTTTTATCGCCATCAAAAGTCCGCCAGTAGTAATGCTTTTTTCAGGAGAAAATATGGGCGCCACATTTTTACGCGGAATTTTTGTAAAAAGTACTTGTTTACCAAATCTCTCACGCACATGCACACTGAGTTCTTTTATTCTTTTATATTCTTTTAGTCGAGCTTCTAGATCTTCTATGCTTACTTGTTCTTCCTCAGTCAGACTAAGTGTCGGCAAAAGTGATTTAGATTTTATGAGGAGTAGAGTCGAAGCGACGAGTATAAAATGCGCTCTTTGTCCGAGGGAAATATTTTGACTGCCCTCTGGTGAATTTATATATGAAATATAGTCATCAGTAACTTTTGAAAGCGAGATATCGTTGATAAAAAGTTTCCGCTTTTCGATGAGCGAAAGGAGGAGGTCTAACGGTCCTTCAAATACTGGAGTTTTTACGTTGAGCATGTGATAAGGATAACTTTTTTTGAGAGGTTTTTCAATGAAATTAATTAAACTTTTCCAAAAGCTGTCTTATGTGCCCTTTCGTATCTCGCATTAAAAATTCTTCTTTAGAAATCCATTCGTACATGTCGTGTTCGTAGCTTAAATTTATATCTGTAGTAATGGCGTTAGTCTTATAACCAATACAAATCAAGTATTTATTTTGTCCATTTATATAATCAAAAGCATCTATCAGTTCTGGTTTTTCAACACTGATTCCAGTTTCTTCTGTAATTTCTCTTACAACAGCATCGCGTAGGTTTTCGCCATCTTCTAGCAACCCCCCTGGCAAATCCCATGAAAGTGGTTTTGATGGATCTGTTTTTGATCTACGTAATGCCAAAATTTTTCCCTCTTTATTTAGGACTATTATTTTCTGTGTTACGAGCATAGGTCTTGAATATCTTTTTCAGAAGAATAGTATACTCTTTTACTCTTGTAAGCGTCAAAAGCAAGCTTACAAAATTCAAATAATGGCTCTGGTAAATTTTCTAAGTCATACCATTTCCATTCTTCTGCTTTTGTTGGTTCAAGAGTTTTTGGTTCACCGCTTTCCCAATCTGCTGTTATTCCTATGTGCACATAATGTTTTGGTGCATATTTTTTAACATTTGTTACATAAAGAAATTTTATGTTTTTTATTTTTACCCCGCATTCTTCCAATGTTTCCCTGGCCGCACACTCTTCAAAAGATTCCAAATATTCTAAATGTCCACCTGGAAAGGAATACTCACCAGATCCATGTGAACCCTTGCGTTTGGTCAACAAGACTTTTCCGTCTTTAAACACCATTACACCTACTCCAACTTTCGTTTTTTGTTCAGGGTTCATATTTATATTAATTGCTACTATTCAAAATACTTTTTTAAAATTTGGAAAAAAGGCGTGCCGTCATCTGTTTCATGATAATTTTCTTTTGTAACCCAGCGAAATTGATTGTGTTCGTCACTGAGTTTTATATCCCCAGAAATATATTTACAACGATAAGCCACAAAGTAAATTTTTTTACCAGCAAATTTGTGTTCTGCGGGAAGTATTTTTGTCCATGTGGCGAATGGTTCACCTACCTCTATTTCAAGCCCCGTTTCTTCTCGCACCTCTCTTTTCAATGATTCCATCAGATCCTCTTCATCTTCTTGTATTTTTCCTCCAGGAAAATCCAAGCCTTTTTGAGCACTACTTAATACAAGCACTTCACCGCCTTTTGAAATAAGGGCTTTTTGTCCTACAAAAAATTGAGCGTCTTCTTTCATGAGGTAATAATATCAAATTATCTTTTTTTAGATACTTTTTTTAATTATCTCGACAATATCTTTAAGCTCTTCATTTGGAGTCGCTACGGTACGTGGCCCGGGGCGATATAAAAATTCTCTTGGTTCGTATTGATACACTCCTAGATCCCCTTCTTTTCTCGGCACAATATGAAGATGAAAATGTGGTACAGATTGACCGCCAATTTTTTCTTCGTTCCATGCATAATTAAAACCCTCCGCATTAAACGCTTTCTTTAAAGCATCTTTAATTTTCTCTCGTAATTCTTCAATCGCTTCTTTTTCTTCATGTGTCGCTTCTTCGTAGTATTGAATATGACGTTTAGGGCAAATTAATATGTGTCCTGGAACAATCGGAGTGTTTGTCGGAAATGCAAAAGCAAAATTATTTTCGATAATAACGCGATTCTTTACCTCTTCATTTGTACAGAATGGGCAGGTCATTTTTCTTAAAACCCCCTCTCATCCCCCTCATTCATAATCACAAACTCAATGCCGTGCTCAGCTAGCACCTTTTCAGGCACTTTGTGAGAGCTACCAATGCGATCATTTTGTAGCATTCCATCGTGCACAGGAAAGGCCTTCTTTGGCTTTACCGCAAGCGCGTATCTGATCGCATCAGGTATTTTGCACCAAGGACCAGCCACAGGAAGCGCGAGAATGTCCACTGGTTTTTCTGGATTGTGAAAGGCATCACCGGGATAGAAAAGTGTGTTGTCTATAAAATATCCAGTGTTTTGTACTTGACCAATTTCCTCAAAAATCTCTTCGTGTTTTCCATCAAACGCTTCTATCGTCACGCCGTTTATTTCAGTATTTGCCCGACCCTCCACAATATTGTACGGCACACCTATTTCATCAAGCTTTTTGCCTACGCTGGTATTTGTGATCACGCGCGCCTGAGGATTATTTTTGAGCACCTCTTTGAGAGAGTCGGTGTGTAGATGATCGGCGTGTTCGTGGGTAATGAGCACAATGTCTATACCTGTGAGAGTGTTTTGAGCAACAGAAAAATTCCCCGGATCAGTGAGGATGGTGAGATTGTTTTTTTTAATGACGAGGCAACAGTGGCCTATTTTTTTGATGGTCATGTGTTTATTGTATCAAAAAACTATATGACAAACTCCTTAGACTCAACCCCTACCAGTTCACTAGCCATTTTTCCATCTTTTTTCATCTTTTGTCGCACAAGCCAGTATCCAAGAGAATACCCGATCCATTTTTTTATTCCCTTTTCTTCATTACCAAAAAACCACGTATTATGATCATACTGAGTTTCATTGAAAAGTGGCTTCGCCTTGTCAAAAGCATCCTGCAATTCTTTTTCCGAAAGATACGTGGCATATATCGCCGGCTTAGTATGCGGATTTATCTCAATCTCAAAACTTTGGCAAAGTCCCTCGGAAACAAATGCTTCAAGTAGAGTACCTTTCTCAGATTGTAAATATTCTTCTCGTGCGGCATGCATGTATTCGTGCGCAAAAGTACGCTCTATCTCTTCTTCTAAGTTTTCTTTCAGGTACTCATTGTTTACATCAATAGCTATCTCTATCAATCTTACTTCTTTGGTATACGACCCCACAATCCCCAATTCTGGAATAGTTTTGTGCGGACAATGCATTATGACGACATCAACTGTTATTTCTTGAAGTTTTTTTAAAGTTTTTTCCTCTGCAGATTTTAAAGCAGACTCGATTCTGTCTTTAAATGGTTCAATTTTTTTGTTTGATAACAAATAGTGGTGTGTGAAGTTTTTCATTTTTTCATCTCAAAAGCGCGATTTATAATATGATCACCTATCTCTCTCCAGTCAAAATATTTTTTGTAATTCTCTTTAGTACATTCTATCACTTCAGTCACCTTTCCCGCAGGGTCAGCGACAAAATCACCATATGGCTCCACCCGCGCAAAATACCTGAGTTGATAAAAAGGCTTTTCTATTCCACTTGTGTCCGTCACTTTTTGATAACCGATCAGCTTGTAGTCAAGCACCTTCATATTTGATTCCTCTTTTATTTCTCTCACGAGAGTTTCGTCTGGATTTTCACCTTCTTCCACACTTCCACCAATCAAAGTATACGACCCTGGTTTTTCAATATTATTCACAACCAAAAATTTATCCCCATGAAAAGCTACGGCATAGCACTGTTTTATGCTATTTTTCGGCAGATGGTCAAAACTATCTGAATCATAGTATTCAAATATGTATTTGACTCCCGAGGCTCCGGTGTATTCCTGTGTGAGAATGATTTTATTCATGAAAGCTTACTCTATTTTATCTGACTTCTGTAAATTATGCTTCATACAGAGTAACCTAACATTATTAACTGACAAGCTAGTACCACCCTTTGAAAAGGGTAGATCGTGGTCAAAATGCAGATTCGTTGTTTCTCCACATTTAACACATTTTCCTTCATCTCTTTTCCAAACTTCCCTCTTAATCTCTGTGGGAATTAGTCTTGTGTGGATTGGCGTCTTACTTTCTACCACAGAAACTTCGCCTCGGTCAGACAACTTTAAAATATATCTAAACACGTTACGTTTGCCGTCGTGAACAATTTTGTAATCAATCAAATCAAAATAGCCTTTCAGAGACCACACACCGGCAAGGATCTTTTCATACACCTTAACCAATTCTGGGTTTTCTCCATTCTTTTTGTACTGCTCGGCGGCTCTAATAAAGTAACCATTCTGTGTCAGTTTACCACTTTGCAACTTGTCCTGCTGGTCTGTTTCCTTTGAGTTTTCAGAATAATTTTTTGCTACATCATGACCCTCGTATTCAATAGTCACACCATCTTCATGAATTTTATCTGAATAAGGTGCATTTGAGCGCTGAGACATTAAAATTACAGAATAAGCAGGATTCATACGAAAGTTCATCCCACGCTGCATAACTTCCTGGTTTTCAGTATTGCACATTTCTCTGTAGCTTAGTATATCGTCCTGAATTTTTTTCATAGACACAAGTTACTTACTTTCTGACCTAATAAAATCCAAACAATCCTCATACGCCTCAGCTTTTCCTAGAATATACTCATTAAAACTGTACTCCTCTATTTTAGCACTTTCTGGTAACTTTTCCTTCCAATAGGCCCTATATTCTCTAGCCCGTTGAGCAATGTATTTCTCTAAAAATTCATTGGTAATTTTTTCTATAAACCCCTTCGCCATCAGCTTTAATGTATCAATACCCAGATTTTGCAAATTTTCCCAAAGCTGAAAGGTTTTATAATTCTCATCTTCTGCAATTATCTCCCACTCACTCGGTTCAATTTCGACAAAATCGTTATCTTCCGGAGTATACTCTTGATTCATCACCAAAAATGGAAAATAAAAATCCTTATTTTTATCAAGATACTTCAATATTGCAATAGCTAATTCACGACTAATATCCATATATCGATGATCTTTGATCAGATACGGACAGAAGTCAACTATGCAAGTCTGTATACTCCTTCTCCTACAAATTCTAGATAATCTTTGTCTCTCAAAATTTGCAACTGTTGTCTTATTTTTGGTTTGATATTTTTGTTTTCTGGATGAATGACTTTTAAATCATTCTCAAAAGCGTACATATCATCAAGAGTAAATTCTTTTTTATTGGTAGCATCAATACAATTCATAATATCCAAAATCCACCCTTTCGCGTCAGTTTTTTTAATCTTCTTTAAAAATACAGTTTTTCGCCATTTTTCTAGAACCTCTTTTTTGTCTACTTCTCTACCACCCTCAACATAAAAAATTTGTCCTGCTTTTGGAATTTTTGAAAATAATATATTTGAACCAATCCAACCAGCTCTTCTGGCTGTTTCGGCAAGCGGTTTTCTCTCTTCTATTATTCCAGTGACAAAAAAGTGTTTTGGGACAACAAAAAAATCGTTCACGTTTGACGCAAGATATCCCATGAAAAAGAAATTCGGTTTTTCTGGAGAGTTAATACGTTTAACCATTTGACTATACGCACCAGCAGATACTTTTTTACCGATTCTTCCACTCTTTGATTTCAGCTCAAAATCTTCAATACATTTTTTACAATAGAAATCCGCAACAGGTTTATTATTTTCATAATCTTTAACTGGACCACCACAGCTAGGACAATATACTTCTTTCAGCACCCAACCTTCAGTAACGACACGGGCTTTTTGGCTAGTGCTTGTGTATGTTTTTGCCGTCCTAAAATCAATAGAAAGATTCATAAGATTATTAACTTTTTTGAGTTAAAACAATATAAATAATATTAAGTAACTAAACACGCCTTTTTGGTTTGGCCCAAATCTCTGGCGTTGAATCTAGTGCCCCAGTAAAATAAAAATTGTGGTTTAAATCTTTCGCCCATTTTTCAATTCTAGATAAGGTAGTGTAAATTAAATTGCCTATTTTGTACTCAGGAGTATTACTCTTAATTATTTTTTCACCAAATACTTTGATTGCCTCCTCTTTATCAATAACAAAACCATGATCTTTGTATCCATATACAAGTTTTTCTGCAATATCTTTTGGAGTAGAATTTAATTTTTCTTTGTTTTTTTCTAAAAGTTTCTCCGCATATTGCATCGCTGATTCCGCAACTCTTTCATAATATCCAATCTGAATTGGCTTAACGGTGTTTTCTAAATATTTTGCAAACATTTCACCAGAATCCTTGTTTTTACTTACAAGTTCTGCGATGTGTTCGATTGAATTTTTTAATCCGAGAGTCGGCATGCCATTGATCTGCGGATCAATTGGTCCAAGCTCACTTAGGCTGCCCATATGAATCTCGTTGGCAGCGCACGACAAAAGTGTGGCAGCCGATTTTGCATAACGAGGAACTGTAACAATAAACCTGCCATTACAAAATTCTTGACATAATTTACCTATAAGATAAGCAGAAGCCGCTTCACCGCCATTAGAGATAATCACAAGAAGGATGGGCTTTGTACTTTCACTAAAAGAATTAATCGCGTTGTATATTCTATCAGAATCTGCTTTTACCATCATTATGTTGTCATACAACACAAGAATATTATACTCGTTCACATTTTCTAATTTTTCAAGTTCTTGTTTTAAAAAAGATGACAGTAATTCATTAAATATTTTCTTATCTTCAGATGTTGGAGATTCTTTCTCATAACAATCAAAAAACGGAGATATCAAATCTAACAATCTTA
>CAYOFR010000075.1:0-1719 GCA_964403475.1 uncultured Candidatus Saccharibacteria bacterium
CTAGAGGATGAACCTGAATAGCATTTCCTTCGATAAGTATAGGCTTGAAAGCTTGTATACCAAGACGATGCAAAGTAGGAGCACGATTTAGAAGTACGTATTTATCCTTGATCACTTCTTCTAGGATAGCCCAAACTTCAGGTATACCATCTTCGATAAGTCGACTTGCGCCACGAATATTGTATGCAAGTTCACGCTTTATCAACTCAGAGATAATAAATGGCTTAAACAATTCAAGAGCCATATGCTTTGGTAGTCCACACTGATTGAGCTTAAGTTCAGGACCCACGACGATCACAGAACGTCCTGAATAATCAACACGTTTTCCAAGAAGATTTGCACGGAACAAACCTCTTTTACCTTTTAGGTTGTCAGCAAGAGATTTTAGTGGGCGACGTTGAGATTGGTTTACGGCAGAAGAAGGAGAATTTCCATGGCGAATAGAATTGTCGATGAGTGAGTCCACTGCTTCTTGTAGAATTCTTTTTTCGTTTCTTAAAATAACTTCTGGTGCAAAAATTTCTTTCAGCTTTTTTAGACGATTGTTTCTGTTTATAACACGTCGGTACAAATCGTTTACATCTGAAGTAGCGTATCGTCCTCCATCAAGCGGAACCATTGGTCGAAGCGCTGGTGGAATCACAGGAATACGTGTCAAAAACATCCACTCTGGTCGTACGCCAGTCTTAATCATTGAACGAATAAGAGAAAGTCTCTTATTTATTTTATCTACTTCTATTGTTCCAGCTTTTTCTAAATCAGCTACGAGAGTTTTCTCTAGATTCTCAAGATTTAAATCTTTGAAAATTTTGTAAATAGCTTCTGCACCTATTCCCGCTTCAAAAAGAGTTCCGTATTTTACAGAGAAATTGTGATACTCGACTTCATCAAGAACACGTCCAGCCTGAATACCTTCGATGTCTCTCTTTGCGTTTACGAGCATCTCTTTTATCGCCTCTTTTGTCTTTTCATCATTTACAGACTTTATTTTTGACTTAAATTCTGAATCAAGATCTTTTAGAATTCTCAATCTTTCTGGCTCTGAAACACTTGTAACAATGTACCCAGCAAAGTAGATTACTTTTTCCAAATCAGAAGTAGGAATACCCAAAAGCATACTGATTCGAGAAGGCATACTTCTCAAAAACCAAATGTGAGAGACTGGAGTAGCCAATTCTATGTGACCCATTCTTTCTCGGCGCACGATAGATCGTGTGATTTCGACTCCACACTTTTCACAGACTACACCCTTATATCTGATACCTCGATACTTTCCACAGTAACATTCATAATCTTTATCTGGACCGAAAATCTTTTCATCGAAAAGACCGTTTCTTTCACTTCTTTGTGTTCGATAATTTATAGTTTCTGGCTTTGTAACTTCACCAAAAGACCATTCCTTAATTTTTTCAGGCGAAGCAAGCTTTAATGTAATCATGTCAAAATCACCTTGTGTTCCTTGTCCTTTTGATTTTGTTGTATATTTTGTATTCATATTTTTTTTGATTTTGATTGATTAAGTTATTCGTTTTCTCCCTCTTCTTGCTCCGACCTTTTTGTTTGTTTTAAATCTATATCAAGCCCTATACCTCGTAGATTGTTTAAGAGAACGTTGAAAGATGCTGGAGTATTTGGTTCACCAACTTT
Organism: uncultured Candidatus Saccharibacteria bacterium; assembly: GCA_964403475.1. GTDB lineage: Bacteria > Patescibacteriota > Minisyncoccia > Phycocordibacterales > CALRHW01 > SICJ01. Next base: position 1,648 of record CAYOFR010000075.1, read on the forward strand.
TTCACCCTTCACAATAGAATCAAAGGCTGCAGATCTTCCCAAGATATCGTCTGATTTTACTGTGAGCATTTC
>CAYOFR010000076.1:0-2857 GCA_964403475.1 uncultured Candidatus Saccharibacteria bacterium
ATAAAAGAGTCAAAATCGGTGTGGGCTTTCCAAAGTGCAGCTCCATAATCAAGAACTTGAGCAACCACTGTCCTTTTGTCAGGGTTACGGTAAAGTTTTGTTTCAATCAGATATATTTCTCCCTCTTTATCGATACCAAGAGCATCGATATATCCGCTTTGCGTACTGAATTCGCGGGCAAGGATCAGAAGCTGTATGTCCTCTTTGATGTCATACAACGGTATACTTTCAGGGTTGTCGTAAATATACTGCTGGATGTTTTCTTCAAGCCCAAATGCAGTCCGGTTAATTTTGACTGCTTTCTTGCCATTTTTAGAGAGAATAATTGCCATATGTGCCTAAAATTGTACTACAGGCTTAAATAAAAGTCCATGAGGCTAAATTATGAACAATGCTTCCATACTTCTTCCAAATGGGATGCAACACTATCTGGAATTTGCACGCCGGACATTTGAGTTATCCAATGCATTGGCTGTAAATCCTTTTTTTCCAATTCTTCCAGAAAAAGCATTTTTACGTTTTTTGTGTCAGGATTGAGTAATTTATCGAATTTGACTCTTACATATGGAATAAGTTCTGATTTCTCCTTATCCCAATGCTGACCTTGAGTTTTTTGCGTAACAACTCCCGATGCAAATATTCCTTTTGGCTCACAGCCCAAACGAATAATAAAAATTCTATCGCCCAGTTCTACCTTGCTGCTTCTGCAACTCCAGAGACGCCCTGTTTCAATTCCACGATTAAGCCTTGATCTCATTGCCTCAAGATCCTGCCATACCCATCTCTTAGGATTCCAAGCGAGCAAAAATGTATTCATTTTCTATTTAAATTATCTCACTACCTGTCTTAATATGTTATTTTTTTTCATTTTTTTATCTTTTTTCTCGTCTTCTAAAAAACGCCATTTGGGGTGAATTGTACTACAGGCTTAAATAAAAGTCCATGAGGCTAAACTGTAAGTAAAAGTTCAATTCTACTGCGGGAAAATTTTATCATTATGCGCTTACAAAATTACTATTATCTTTATAATGTTCATAAACAAAATTGTAAACTTCGGTTGTTTTTGATTCACAATCACTTTCATCATAGGATGGCTCGGGCAACTTATCATATAAATGTTGCCTTATCATAGTCTTAACACCAGCGCGTGCAATTTCCTTTTCTCTCCAATCAATGACGAGTTTTTCTTGTTTTAATTTTGCTAAAAGTTCTTTTGCAGTTTTCTTTACTCTATCTCTTTCGTCCGGATTCAATTCTTCTTTTAACAAAAGGTCAAAGATGGCTAGCTCTTCTTCTGTAAGATTCTCCTTAACAGATCTTTGCTCTTCTTCGGACAACTCTTTTGCTAACTCTACAAGATCATCGAAAAGTTGATCAATGTCATGAGCTCCACTGTTATACATATCTAATAGTTTAGTGAAGCGCTCCATAAAACTTGCTCGCATTTTATTTTTCTTCAGCATTTCAGTTATCTTTTTTTCAATCTCATCCTTGAGAGCTTCGACTTGGAGATTTTTATTCTCAAGCTTATAGAAGAAATCATGTAATGCATCTGCATCAAGTAGGCTCAAATCTTTTAATCTTTTATATTGAGGAATTACGTATTCTCCAGCTTGAATAGACTTATCCAACAATTTTTCAAGGTCTCTTTTTACAGGGGAAGTATCAAAACTCTTCAAGCCAATATCGCGAACGCGTGAAGCTATTACACGAACTACAGTTACCTCTTCGTAGTAATCTTCCGCATCCGGATCCGGAAGTACTGCCTGGTAAGCATTATACAAATCTGAAGATAAATTTAAGAAATCTTTTTTAGTCTCGCTATTTTCGATGAGTTTATTGGCATAACTCTCTATGAGAAGTAATTTTTGCTCACTTGGAGAATCGAGCAAAACAGATATTTCTACCGAGAACTTCTTTAAAAATTCTTTCGTTAGTTTTAGGATATCGTTTAGCTCAACCAGTAATTCTTCTTTATCTTTTATGATTTCGTCATCACCTGTTTTTGTAGAGGCATAAAGAGCGAGCGCTTTTTCAACATTCTTAAATACGCCAATATAGTCAACGATAATTCCGTTTGTTTTTCCTTCTGCAACTCTATTAGCTCTGGCTATTGTTTGCATAAGAGTATGGTTCTTAAGTGGCTTATCTAGATACAAAGTTGATAGTGTAGGTACATCAAACCCTGTTAGCCACATAGCACATACAAATGCAATTTTTAAATTACTATCGCTTTTTTTGAATTCTTCTTCGAGATCTTCTTTTTGAATCCTGCTTCTGATTTTTCTCATATCAATGTCAAAAGGCTCAAGATCAGCAATTTCATTTTGCGATTGCGAGACAACTACTGCCATATCAACTTTTTCTAGCTTTTCAATTTCGTCTTGAATTTTTCCTTGCTGATATTCATCATCTGTTCTTGATAGATCTAACCTTAGCTTGTCTAAGTGCCTATCCCATTCCGTTTTGACTTTTATATACATCCGAACTGCAGTTTTTTTATCTATTGATACAACCATTGCTTTACCTTCATATCCACGACCAATGAAATGTTGAACAATGTCTCGTGCAATGGCATTTAGCCTGTCCTCCCGGGTTATTAGGTGATATGCAGTAGAGAATTCTTGCTCAACTTTTTCCTCTTCTTCATCATTTAAATCGTAATAATCCATTATTTCGGATAGATCTTTTTCAAGATCTGGATTTACATTCTCAAGTTTTGCAACTCTATTTTCATAGAATAGACGGACTGTTGCACCATCTTTAACTGATTGTCCAAAGTTATAAACAGCGACATATTCCCCACATGTATTTCGTGTTTTTTCTTCACCATGTGCTAAATGTGGTGTACCTGTAA
>CAYOFR010000077.1:0-12120 GCA_964403475.1 uncultured Candidatus Saccharibacteria bacterium
ACTTTCCAGAGAATGTTCACCGGTAGGGATCCTCTCGAGCGAAGCGCACACAACGTCGTTGTCATAATCGCCAACCACGACGAGAAAGACACGCCGATCGAAGTAGGCTTTGTGCGCCCGAAGCAGATCAGGCACACTGATCTTCTCAAGATCATCGATGTTACCCAAACACTGCCGAACCGGACAAGGGTTCACATGCATCCACTTAGTGAAAAAGTGGTGAGAAACCTCAGAATTGCCGGGTGACCACCTGCTTGCCATACGACGCTCACTACCAATGATGCCACGCTCTTCGGCAACACCATCATCAGTGATGATCGGTTCGCACACATGATCAACGAGATCATTAAACGCATCCGAAAACAATGACGATGCCATGTCGACAGCAAATCGCGTGTGCAATTTCGAGGTAGAAGCATTGAAGTATCCACCCGAAATAGAGATCCGCCGACGAAAGCTGGCTCTCTCAGAAAAACTTCTCGAGCGAGCGCACACCATGTGCTCAAGAAAGTGCACAGTGCCAGGCTCAAACGAACCGGTGCTATGCGCACTTCCCACAGGAAACACAAGGCTAGAAACCACGAAAGGCACATCCATGCGAAGCCCAAAGACTGTGATACCATTGCGCAACACAGTCTTCTTGAAGTTCAGACGTTCGGTCATAACCCACCTCTTCTCCTGTTTTTACAGGTGTTAGTATTGATGATTTTGTTAAGGTTCAATCTTTTTTTCCGTTCGAAATTATAAATCAAATATACTATTAAGTCAACTTATAAAACTCCACGGTCCTCTTTAGCCCCTCATCAAAATCAATCGCGCCTGCATATCCCAAAAGTTTTTTGGCTTTTGAAATATCGCCCAGAGAATGTTTTACATCCCCCAATCTTTCTGGTTCATATTTAGGTGATACATTTGTGCCAAGAATTTTATTTATTTTTTCTACAAGCTGGTTTAAAGAAATCTCACTTCCGCAAGCCACGTTTATCACCTGACCAGCACATTCTTTTGTAGCAACACACGCTTTCAAACAAGCATCTACGTTGTTGTCGACGTATGTAAAATCACGAGAAGTTTCTCCATCACCAAAAATAGTCGGCGTCTCGCCTCTCAACATTTTTTTTATAAAAAGGGGAATCACGGCAGAATAAACAGACTCAGGATCTTGGTTTGGACCAAATACATTAAAATATCGCAAACAAACAGTCTCTAGTCCAAAAAGAGTGTAGAAATTTTGGCAATATTGCTCGCCAGTAAGCTTTTGTATTGCATATGGAGATTTTGGAGCTGTCGGCATAGACTCTTCTTTTGGCATGACAGGTGAGTCGCCGTACGCAGAAGAAGATGCTGCATATACAAATCTTTTTACACCAGCTTCACGTGAAGCCATGAGCATTGTGAGAGTCCCGAGAACATTTGCTCTATCAGTTTCTATTGGATTTTCTACGGAACGAGGCACAGATGGTATCGCACCCTGATGAAGGACGTAATCTACTCCAGCTGTAGCTTTTTTTGCTGTGTCCAAATCACTAAAATCTCCCTCCATCAATTCTATTTTATCTAAAAATGGTGCGAGGTTTTCTCTCTTGCCTGTAGAAAAATTATCAATGACACGCACGTTTTCGCCGAGCTCTACAAGCTTGCGTACAATATTTGATCCGATAAATCCCGCTCCGCCAGTAACTAAATATTTTGCCATTGTTTTGTATTTTTAATTTCCATTAAACTCCCCCATTGCTCTTTCGCGGGCGAGGCGCACGGCTTTTGATGAGGAGCCGCCAGCGACGAGGACTTCGAGCGCCGAGCCCGCAGTCTCTGCCACCTTTTTTATCTCCGTCATTTCAGCGTCTTTAAATTTTCCTAAAATAAAATCACCGACGACAGCGTCCCCTGTCGGCTTTTTTATTTTCCCTGTCGGAGTTTTTGGAGAAATACCTACTCGAATACGCACAAAAGCTTCTGTTTTTAATGTGCGAATAATAGACTCTACACCCTTGTGTCCTCCAGAGCTTCTGTTGAAAGAAATTTTCATTTTTCCCACAGGCAAATCTAGATCATCATACACAACGATGAGTTGCTCTGCTTTTTTTGCACTTGTTACGAGTGGCGCCACACTTGCACCTGATTTATTCATAAAAGTTTCCGGCATCACAAACTTCACTTTTTCTTTTCCTATTTTTCCTTCAGACAAAAGATAGTTAAATTTTTTGTCGACTTTCCAATCAGAAAAATCAAAATCAGAAGCAATTTTTTCTAATATAATTCTGCCTGTATTGTGACGAGTGTCCTTATATTCCTCTCCAGGATTACCCAAACCGACTACTATATACATAATAAAATATTGTAACACATCAATTACCTAAAAATCTCTTGTGTCCAAAACTCATTTGTAATACAATTTCGAAAGCTATGGAAGAAAATCTATCTACAAACTCTCAAAATGAGATTCCGAAAATAAAAAAACAAGGTAGTTTTTTTATGGAAATCGTAAAATTTACCACTATTGCAGTAATAATCGTCGTACCCTTTAGACTTTTCATCGCACAACCCTTTGTAGTAAGCGGAGCTTCGATGGATCCAACATTTGAGACAGGAGAATATCTAATAGTAGATCAATTGAGCTATAAATTTGAAGATCCACAACGTGAATCAGTGGTTGTTTTTAGATATCCAAAAGACACGACTAAATTTTTCATAAAAAGAATAATAGGTTTGCCTGGAGAAACCATAGAAATACACGGAACATCAGTAAAAATAAAAAACACAGAACACCCAGAAGGGATAATTTTGAACGAGCCATACGTAGCCATTAATCACGAAAAACAAGAAGATATGACTTTTACACTAAAAGAAAATCAGTACTTTGTGATGGGAGACAACAGAAGTGGTAGTTCTGATTCCAGAATGTGGGGGCCTGTAGATGCAAAATTAATTACAGGAAGACCTTTTGTTAGATTACTGCCACTAAGCAAGATTAGTCTTTTCCCTGGCAACGCAAGCGCACAAAATTAATAAACTTTAATGACATATCCCAACATGGCATCAGGATCAAAAACACCTGAAAAAAAAGAAAAAATGCAACCAACCTCTGCATTTGCTTTAAGAGAGCTAGATAAAATATCAGATACAGCATCTTTTTTTGGCTTTATGCCAATACGAACACCAGAAATTAAAAAAGAAGACATATCAAAAGCTTCTGTTTTTAAAAACGGTGACATAAAAAGAAAACAAGATGAGGATTACATAATTCCACAACCAGAAGAAAAAGTGGCGCTTTTGCGTACATACCTGGAAAACAATATGTCAGCCCTTCCTCATCCCCTAATGCTTTACTACAAAAAACCTCTTTTAAGACAAGGAGAAAAAAAGAAATCAAACACCTTTCAGTGTGGACTAGACATAATAGGCACAACAAATAGTGTTGCTGAAGCTTTAATAATAAAAACAATATACGCCATTCTCACAGAACAAGGCTTTGACTCTTTATACATAGAAATCAACACTTCTGGCGACAAAGATTCTATAGCTCGTTTTGATAGAGAAATAAATTCATATATAAGAAAAAACGCAAACGAAATACCTTCAGATCTCAGAAATCTTTTTAAAAAAGATCCTCTAGAAATTTTAAGAACTACAGATGAAAGATGCATAAATCTAAAAGAACGTGCCCCAAAACCAATGGGTTATTTATCAGAAGCGAGCATTCAACATTTCAAAGAAGTACTTGAGTATTTGGAAACACTCAATATTCCCTACAAAATAAATGAAAATCTAATAGGAGATAGAACATATTGTTCACAAACAATATTTGAAATCCGCGGAAATGGCAAAGGAAAAGATCAAGAAAATATCTTGCTTGCTAGTGGTTGCCGACACAATTATTTTTCAAAAAAAATCGGCTTCAAAAAAGATATTCCGATAATGAGTGCAACTATTTGCTTTAAAAAAGTTCCAGAAAATCTATACAAAATCACAATTAAAAAAATCGTTCGACCAAAATTTTATTTTATTCAACTAGGCTTTAGAGCTAGATTAAAAAGTCTGATAATAATTGATACACTAAGAAAAGCCCGAATCCCTGTCTATCACTCACTCACAAAAGACAAGTTTGTAAATCAGCTAAATACAGCCGAAAATATGAAGCTATCTCATTTAATAATTATGGGTCAAAAAGAAGCTCTAGAAGACACCGTTGTAATCAGACACGTAGAAACACGCGCCCAAGATACAGTAAATTTATGCGATCTTTCTCAGTATTTGCAGAAATTGAAGTAACATGCTATTATCACTCCCACTATGGCAATCAATATAGAAGTAGAGCGAAATAGCAATGAAAACAGCGTAAATCTCATAAAGCGCTTCACTCGTCGTGTCCAGGGTTCTGGTATCCTTCCTCGTGTAAGATCTATCAGATATACAGAGCGACAACCTTCAAAATACACAAAAAAGAAGAGGGCTCTAAAGTCAATCCAGAGCCGTGAAAAAATGGCAGAGCTTATAAAGATGGGTAAAATCGTAGAAAAAGTAGCTGGCCGAAGATAAAAAAGTGGATACGTTTTCAATCACAAACAAAACAAAAGGCAGGCTTCCAAGCTTGCCTTTTGTACAAATGAAAGACAAAGTGCTGGGTAAAAAATACAGCTTAAGCCTTGTTTTTGTTGGAAAAATGACTTCAAAAAAACTAAACTTCAAATACAGACAAATAAACAAACCGACTGATATTTTAAGTTTTTCAATCTCAGCTAAAGAAGGTGAAATTTTTATAAATCCAGACAAAGCAAAAATAAAAGCAAAACAATTTGGAAGAAAATACGACAACTATCTCGCCTTTCTTTTTATACACGGACTATATCATTTAAAGGGTTTAGATCACGGAGACAAAATGGAAAAGGCTGAGGCAAAAACACGTAGAGTTTTCAACATATAAAATACTCGTTCGCCAGAGAGGCTGTGCTACAATGTTGATATATGGCGCGCAATATTACAGTTGGCATAGATATTGGAACATACCAAGTAAAAGTGGCTGTGGCCGAATTGGTAAAAGGCGCGCACGGAAATGAGCCAAGAATAATCGGCGCTGGAATATCCGAATCTCGCGGATTAAGACACGGCTATATTATAAATCCAACAGACGTTGTAAAAAGTATCAGCCAAGCTGTAGCACAAGCAGAAAAAACTTCTGGTCAAAAAATACGTCGTGCGTTTTTAGCAATAGGAGGTATTGGACTCTCAAGTATCACCTCCACTGGCACAGTGATCATTTCACGCGGAGATCTAGAAATAACAGATTTAGATCTTTCAAAAGCTCTAGAAGCTTCAGAAAAAGAAATACCATCGTCTTTGATTTTAAATAGAAAAATAGTACATGCCGTGCCAGTACAGTACAAACTCGATGGAAAGGTGGTACTGGGTCAGCCACTTGGAATGAAGGGCAACAAACTCGAAGTAAAAACACTTTTCATAACCTGCCTTGAAAGACATTTAAACGACCTAATGCAAGCGATAGAAGAAGCTGGTGTAGAAGTGATAGATGTAATGGCCTCACCTCTAGCTGCCGGCATGGTAACACTCACAAAGACTCAAAAAATAGCCGGCTGTGTACTTGCAAATATAGGCGCCGAGACAGTCTCCATCATAGTATACGAAAACAATTTACCAGTATCTCTTGAAGTTTTCCCTACCGGATCTACAGATATTACAAATGATATTGCCCTAGGATTGAAGGTGGCACTCGACGAAGCTGAGCATATAAAACTCGGAGCCGTCACGACCAGCATATATCCTCGCAAAAAACTTGAAGAAATAGTCGGCGCCAGACTCCAAGATATTTTTGAATTAATAGAGGCTCATTTGAAAAAAATAAATCGTGATGGATTGTTGCCGGCTGGTATAGTGATCACGGGTGGTGGAGGAAGCGGAAATACTGGAATAGGAAGCATAGAAGAATTGGCTAAGCACGCACTTAGATTGCCTTCGCGCATTGCTTCTGTGTATCTCGGAGAAGATGGAAAATCAAATATAAAAGATTCATCTTGGTCAGTCGCTTTTGGCTTGTGCGTTTTTGGTCTCAACGCTGACAAAGATGGAATGATCGGGGGCGACATTTTTAAAGGTTTCTTTAAAAATATTTTCAGAAAAATACGTTCATTTTTAATGCAGTTTTTGCCATAGCTCTTTTTGTCAAAAAAACCAATAATAGAGCGGTTTTTTAGAAAACTCAAACAACGAAATGGGTCGTTGTCAATATGTTTTCTTTTCTGCTTTATCTGTTATTATGATAAAAAACATTTATAAAACATGCCACAAATTAAACCTGAAGTAGAAGCATTTGCAAGAATAAAAGTCCTCGGTGTAGGAGGTTCTGGAAAGAACGCGATAAACCACATGATAAACAGCAAGGTGAGAGGTGTTGAATTTATCGCTGTAAATACAGACGCACAAGATTTACACAATACTTTAGCAAAGAAAAAAATTCATATTGGAAAAAATCTAACACGTGGCTTGGGTACAGGTATGAATCCAGAGCTCGGTAGACGCGCAGTAGAAGAAACTCAAGAAGAACTGCAAGAATCACTGAAAGGTTCTGACATGGTATTTATCGCTGGTGGAATGGGAGGAGGAACATACACTGGCGCAGCTCCTCGTATTGCACAAATAGCAAAAGAGCTTGGTGCACTTACTGTGGGTGTAGCTACAAAGCCATTCTTTTTTGAAGGACAACAAAGAATGCGACTTGCAGAACAGGGCCTTGAAGAATTAAAAAAATCTGTAGACGCAATAATAATAATTCCTAACGATCGCCTCCTCAATAGTATCGACAGGACCACCACAGCAAAGAACGCCTTTGCAATGTGTGATGATGTATTAAAGCAAGCTGTAGAGGGCATCTCAGACCTCATTACAACCCCTGGAATCATCAACATAGACTTCGCAGACATCAAGGCTGTCATGGAAAACGCTGGACCAGCTCTCATGGGTATCGGTACTGCTACAGGAGAAAAAAGAGCAGAAGAAGCTGCAAAAATGGCTATCAATTCCCCTCTTCTCGAGATTTCAATGCAAGGAGCAAAGGGTGTATTGTTCTCTATTGCTGGTGGAGAAGATCTTACTATGTTTGAAATCCAAGACGCTGCAAAAATTATTACAGAATCTGCTGATCCAAACGCTAGAATTATTTTTGGAACAGTCCGCGACGAAAAACTCAAGAAAAACGAACTCAAGATTACAGTTATCGCTTCTGGCTTTCCAGAACATTTAAATAAAAAAGTTTCCCTATTCCAATCAAACGAAAAAGAAGAGGCGGTAGTGACACCTCCAACAAAAGGAAAAATATTTAATTCAGTGCCCGTCCAAACAGCACCAGAAGAAAAAAAGGTTGTTCCAGCAGTAGAAGAAGAGGACGACTGGGGCGCAGTACCGGCTTTTTTGAGACGTTCAAAACTTAAATAATTAGTTTAAGAAAAATAAAATATGAATGATTTGATAATAATAGGTGGCGGACCGGCTGGTGTTGCTGCTGGAGTATATGCATCAAGAAAAAAGCTTAAAACCGATTTTATAACAGCAGATTTCAATAGCCAAAGTGTTGTTTCAGAAAATATTCAAAACTGGATTGGTACCGTATCAATATCAGGACAAAAATTGGCAGATGATCTAAAAGCTCATTTAAAAGCCTACGCGGATGACACTGTTTTTATACACGAAGGAGAATGGGTAAAAGAAATAAAGAAAGTAGAGGGTGGTTTTACAGTAACAACAGACAAGGGTGCTTATAATGCAAAAACCGTACTAATATCTACAGGAAGTCACAGAAGAAAATTAAACATACCGGGAGCTGAACAATTTGATAACAAAGGCCTTACATACTGTGCTTCTTGTGATGGACCAATCTTTGCAGGACAAGATGTGGCTGTAATAGGTGGAGGAAATGCTGCATTTGAAACAGCTTCCCAACTTTTAGCATATGCAAAAAGTGTAACCCTCTTAAACAGGGGTGATAATTTTAAAGCTGATCCGGTGACTGTAGAAAAAGTAATGTCTCATCCAAATATGAGAGTTATAAAAAATGCGATACCAGTAGAAGTAAAAGGTGAAAAATTCGTAAATTCTATTGTTTACGAAGACGCAAATACAAAAGAAAAAATCGATTTATCTGTAAAAGGTATATTTGTAGAAATAGGTCTAATCCCCTCTACAGATTTTGCGAAAGACGTTTTAAAACTAAATGAGATCGGACAAATACCAGTAAATCCTAAAAATCAAAGGACGGAAACATCAGGAATATGGGCTGCGGGAGATTGTACAGATGGACTATATCATCAAAACAATATCGCCGCTGGAGATGCAGTAAAAGCTCTAGAAGATATATATCTTTATCTACACGCAGGCAAAAACTAATTCATTAAAAAGCTTGTATCACGGAAGCTGTGGTATCCGAAGGCACTGTCGCTCCACCTGATTTGAATATAATATTGTTGAAATAGATTACCCCAGCGACCAAAACTATCATAGCTACAGCACCAGCTATTGTGTTTGGATGTTGAATTCTGATTGCGATAAATATAGTCAGTGACAAAACTATTGCCAACAAAAGGACTAGGCCACCAAAAAGATAATCAGAAAGTTGTCTAGGTGAAGTGATTATCTTTTCTATTGGCTTCACAAAAGAATTTACTTTAGGTGGTGATATTGGTTGAGCATCTAATATATTGGCTTTTGTCTCTGTTCCGAGTACGACATTTTTTACTGCTTCTACTGGAACACTGATCTGCGATACGGGCTTTGTCGGCTTAGGAACAGATGCCGCTTGTGATATTGGTTTTGGCGCATCTACTACAGCCACCTTCTTTGGAGCACCAAAAAACTGGACTACAAATAGGGTATTTTTACCTTTATATACACCTTGAGCAACTGCTATACCAACCTCTGTATAATGTTGATTTACCATATTTGCTCTATGAGTAGGAGATTTCATCCAAGCGTCTGTAACATCATCAGAATCCACAAAATCTACAGCCAGATTTTCACCAGCATAAGAATAGCTATAACCGGCTTGATTTAGCCAATACCAAGGCTCTTTTCCATCAGGACTCGTATGAGAAAAATAACTTCTTGTAGCCATATCATTGGCCTTCATCTGAGCTGCGAGTTGTAAAACTGGATTTGTAGAAAGGGTACTTAGATTATTATCAGCTCTATTTTCATTTGTAAGATTTACTAGGACACTTGGTAAAACTGAGGCCAGATAATCTACTCTGCTTGAGAAAAAATAAACGTTTGAGAATAAAGCCAACTCAACAATAAAAACAAAAACCGCCATAATAGCCAGCGCCTTTGGGCGCAAAAAGTGTGGCTTATGATTGTTTTCTTGCTGTGGTATGAAATATTTTTTTATTGTTTTTCTCATATTACACAACTGAACACATTATTTTATGTTTGGCATTACGAGATTCTCGCCCGAAGTACACTGCATCAAATTTATCCAGAAACGAGTTGTTTTGTATACATATCCTGTAGGTTCAGTATCAGTAGACATAAGCCCTGCATCAAACCAAGGTTTCAATATAAGCTTATTGAAATGTAGCTGAAAATCTTTTACCGCCTGTAGAGTTTCTGCTCCATAAAAACCATTTACCGGAACACCAGCACCACGACCATTTAAAAAGGTCTGCAATTTTTTTACTTCATCCGGATTATTGTTTGCTCCGTATTTTATATAATCATTTAAATAAACCTCAGAACAAGTAGAAGCTCCCAAAACTTCACCAGCTTTTGCCCTAGAGCGACCACGTCCCCCAACAGATGTCGTTGGGTTTGTGATTTCTTCATCTTTATCTATAGAATTTCCAATATCAGAAGAATCAGAATTTGAACCACCAGAAGTGATTGAATCTTCTTCTGATTTTGCGTGCTTATCATCTGTAGTATTACCTATATCTGAACTATCAACGTTTGATGCACCAGAATTTATTGGTGAATTATCTGAATTATTAGAAGATTGCATAAAAGATGCGCCAGAATCACCGCAATCACCCCAATTTCCAAGTACCAAACCAAGGTCAGCGCCATCTACAATTCCATCAGAGTTTAGATCTGCTACAGGAGAACTAGAAGTTGAGGTTGATGTCCAAGAACCAGTAACTATACCAACATCTTTATTATCTACGACTCCATCGAGATTAAGATCGGCAAAACAAGTCTGACTTTCTTCGCAATCACCCCAATTTCCAAGTACCAAACCAAGGTCAGCGCCATCTACAATTCCATCAGAGTTTAGATCTGCTACAGGAGAACTAGAAGTTGAGGTTGATGTCCAAGAATTAGTAACAATATCAACATCAGCATTATCTACATTTCCATCAGAATTCAAATCAGCAAAACACCCCTGTTGATCTTCTTGGCTATTTCCATTGCTTTGACCAGCTTGAGCTTGATTCTCTTGAATCGATTCAGTTGTCTCTGTTACCTCAGAAGACACTTCAGGAGAGACTTCAAGAGAGACCTTTTCTAATTTTTCAATAGAAATATCTGAAGACAAAGAAATAGGCTCTGCAACAAGAGATACTTCTTCTGAACTATCTTTAATCTCACCCAAGAAACTAGCTCGACTATATTCAAAACGAGCACCGACAAGATTGATAACTGGTAAAATAAGCACTAATAACAACAGGTTTTTGGGTATTTTTTTCATAACTTAAATGTACACATAAAATAAAAAAAGTCAATACTAGAGCTAAATGTGGGCGGTAGAGGACTCGAACCTCTGGCATCAACAACGTCAATGTTGCGCTCTACCAACTGAGCTAACCGCCCATCTTCTGATCTAACCAAACAAAAAATATTTTAACACAAAAACGATGTTTTGCTTACAGAGCTTATAAAGGACAAAACATAAAGGACATTAAAACTCTGGTCTTTCAGCGAAAAGTGCACAGCGAGAAGAATGCTTCTGCTTTATTTTCGCCAGATCTGCATCAAGGACATTTCCTGTGCCACCATTTCCCTGCCATCGTATTACGGCATCTATATCATCCTGGCCATATACTCCATCTACCGTCAGGCTAGCGCTTTCATAGGTATTTAGATACTTTTGAAGCAGTCTCACATTATCCACATCATTTATAGCTCCAATAGTTATACCCTTATTTGGCACCAAATCAGGATTAGCACAGGACAGTATCTGTATCGGCATCTCTGCCAAAGCACAAGCTGATTTATGAACCTGCTTTATCTTTTGTAGACTTGTCATAAAGACAAAACCAGTTCCCTTTTCTATTCCCCAAGGTTTCAAAATTTCATCTTTATACTTTTCCTGCCATTTTACAACCTTATCAAAATCATCTTTTGAATAGACACCGTCTACAGGAATATTTGCTCCTTCGTAAGTATTTAGATATTGCTCAAGCAACATTACATCATCTGGATTATTTTTCGCACCAAGCTTGATCGGGCGTGTTAGATACGGAGAAACTTCGCAAGACAAAGTTGAAGCACCGAGAACAATTCCGCCACCTGAACTTCGGTTTCCTCCGCCACTACCACTATGATGACTTCCTCCGCCGCCACCGCCGCCATTGTTTCCCCCACTTCCATCACCGTTGTCTGAACTATCATCATTGATTAGGTTTATGACAATCACTTTATCAGCAAGTGAATCAAACTCGTCATCAGAAAGAACATCGTTCACAGAAATGGTCACAGTGGCTGTTTCGTTTTCACTTACAAGATCGTTTACAGCAGTCACTGTAATCATTTGTGGAATATTCCAATTTGCACTTGTGAAAGTAAGAGTCGCCGGAGAGACAGTGATATCTTCTGTACTTGTAGCTGTGATATTGAAAACAACAGTACCTGAAGGTTGTTTATCCAAAACAACTGTAGCAGTATCAGTACCACCATCTTCGCCTAGAGACATAGAATCTTTTGAAACAGTAAAGCCAGCAGTGCCATTTACTGGACCACTGGAATACAAGTAGTGTATATAAACAGCACCACGATTTGTTCCTCCAGCATCATCCCAAAAAGATCCTACAGCGATATCAGTTTTACCATCATTATTTAGGTCACCCATATTTGCCACAGAAGTACCGTAATAATCATTATCATTCAAAACTGGTCCGCCCG
>CAYOFR010000078.1:0-2513 GCA_964403475.1 uncultured Candidatus Saccharibacteria bacterium
CACTCCGCCAGCTAAGCAATATAGAGCATTCTAAATCAAAAATTGCGATGAGTCAAAGGTAAAAAATCTCACTGACTGACACAAAATATAAGTTTGACATGCAATTTTAAATAAGACATTATTGTGAACGGAAAATATCGCACCCCAAACAAGGAGCACTAATGGTCGCATCGGTGTACAACACAGAACTTCCTCGTGTACTAGAAAGAAAACTAACTCAGGCAGGAGTTTCAAAACAAGACATGGACATCGGTGTCATGCTGATGCGCGCACTTCGAAAGATTGATTCAATCGTCTTTCCTAACAAGCAAGCATGGATTACTGCAAAGGTATCAAACCAAACAGAACTTGGACCGATAGTATCGATGATGACAATGCATCCAAGACGTGCGGTTAAATACAGCGTGTTCTTCAAGAATCTGTATTCAACACTTTGCGAAGACAAGTTTTCGCCATGGTTTGATCCGCACACACTTGAGACAATTCCAATCAATAGTGGCGCTTCAAAAATTCCGGCAGTCGTTATGTCTTTGGCGGCTCATGAAGTCAGACACCGAATGCAATTTCAGCATCGTGACCTGAAACTGTATCACGAGAACATTACGATTGAGAAATCGTGCAATGCCGTTGAATCTCTTTGCCTGATCAAGTGACGTCTTTGTCAGATTGACAGGCGCGAATCACGTCTTCAAGCAAATTGTAAACGACTTGAGGAATCGTCAGATACCCTTGAGTTTGATGCAAACTATGTCCAACAACTCATGCTTCATTCTTATCATTCAGAGATCACTGATGAGGAAATCCTGAAGATAATGAAAAACCAACCCTCTTCCACCGGCTAAAACCCGGTGGTTTTTACTAAACATCAATATTTGCTTTCTTTGCGTTTGATTGGATGAAAGATTTTCTAGAAGGCACATCTGTTCCCATCAAAATTTCAAATACTTTATCAGCAGCAGCACCATCATCTACATTTACCTGCTTTAATATACGATGCTCAGGATCCATTGTAGTCTCCCACAATTCTTCTGCATTCATTTCTCCAAGACCCTTGTATCGCTGAATAGAGACTTTTGAACCCTTAGCTTTTACGGTTTCTTCTTCTGACAAAGAACCGTCGTCCTCTATCATGTCTTCAGGTTTTACATCTTTTCCTATTTTCTGATCTCTTTCTTCGTCACTGAAAGCATACAAAATTTCTTTTCCTTTTCTGATTTTATATAGAGGTGGCTGAGCAATATATACGAAACCTCCATCTATTAGCGGTCGGAAAAATCGATAGAGTAAAGTCAAAATAAGTGTGCGAATGTGCGCACCGTCCACGTCGGCATCTGTTGCTAAAATTATTTTATGATATCGAAGTTTTGTAATATCAAAAGTGTCACCTATAGCAGTACCGAGAGCCACAACTAGATTTTTTATTTGCTCTGATTCAAGCATTCTGTCCAATCTCGCTCTTTCAATATTTAATATTTTTCCTCTCAAAGGCAATATCGCCTGAGTGCGTCTATCACGACCGGACTTGGCTGTACCTCCCGCAGAGTCTCCCTCTACTATAAATAGTTCTGATTCACTTGCGTCCTTTGTCTGACAATCTGAGAGCTTACCAGGCAAAGTCATTCCTTCTAGAGCACCTTTTCGAAGTACACTATCCTTTGCGGCCTTTGCAGCTTTTCTTGCTTTTACAGCAATCAAAACTTTATTGACCATTGCTCGAGCATCGTCTGGATTTTCCTCCAAAAAATAATTGAATGCTTCACTAAAGACCGCTTCTACCGCTCCACGTGCCTCCACAGTACCAAGCTTTGATTTTGTTTGTCCTTCAAACTGAATTTCGCGAAGCTTTATGGAAATAACAGCGGTAATACCCTCGAGCACATCTTCTCCGGTAAAATTGTCGTCATTATCTTTTACAATGTTATTTTTACGAGCGTAAGCATTGAGTGTACGAGTGAGAGCTGTTTTAAAACCAGTCAGATGAGTACCTCCTTCTGAATTGTAAATATTGTTAGCGAAAGCGAGTATACGACTAGAAATATCATCTACGTACTGCAAAGACACTTCTACTGTCTCGTATTCTTTTGTCTCCTTTTCTACATAAAAAATATTTTTGTGTATTGGTTTATGGGTTTGGTTGTAAAACTTTAACATAGAAAAAATTCCTCCTTCAAAATAGTAAGAATGTCAAGGCGCATAAAATCTTAGTATAGCAGAATATGAAGAAACTACTGGAATTTATATTGTATAAGCACGAGCATCAATAACAGATATGCGCAAACCCTTTACCAAATATGCCTGCTGTCGCATATGAGAAACGACTCTGTTGAAATCAAAAGTTTGTTTTCCAAAAATTTCTTCATCTGGCTCAAAGGAAATTATTGTTCCGTTAAATTTTGTAGATCCAAGCTTTTTTACAGCAGCTTTTTTCTTTCCCTGCTTGTACTCTTGCATGTAGTAGCCACCGTCTTTATGGACCTCTGCTTTTGCATAAATAGAAAGTGCGTTTACAACAG
>CAYOFR010000079.1:0-12377 GCA_964403475.1 uncultured Candidatus Saccharibacteria bacterium
CAGGCCAAAATTTAGAAGATTGATAGAAACACAAATATACGCTCAGTATCCAGATGTTGAAATACACGAAGCAGAAGATTATACGAAAAATTATTTTTATCCAGACAAACCACCAAGAGGTGGGCCACCACCTATTTGGGGTACACATTTTAAACTTTCAAAAGCAGATGTTTATCCGATAAAAACATATGTGGATTATGGTTTGGATAAGGATCCGAAAGAAGAATTTAAAATTGATCCTATGACCGCTGTTTTGGAATTTCTTGGATCTATGAAAAAGGGTGAGCAAATTTGGATGCAGATTTTAATACAAGCACACAGGAAAGAGGGTGTTACTGATTATCGTTTTACTAAAAAAGGTGATTGGACTGGTGGTGGTAAGGATGAAATAAAAGAATTGTTGGATAAATTAAAATCAGATACGGAGGATGGTGGTACCAGATATCGTCAGCCTACAGAAGGTGAAAAGGAAATTATCACTGCACTAGAACGTAGCATGACAAAATTTCCTTTTGAGACATGTATAAGGGCGCTTTATATATCTGAGCCAGAATCATTTAATCCAATAAATATCACTGGTCTTATAGGAAGTGTGAGACAGTACAGTTCTCTAAACCTAAACGGATTTAAACTTGGGAAATGTACTAGTTTTGATTATCCTTGGCAGGATTTTAGAGGAACTAGAACAATGCATTTTCAAAAAAAGTTTCTCAGCGCCTACAAACAACGCTCCTATTTCCATGAACCATACAAACATTTGGGTTGCGATCCTTATATCTTAAACACGGAGGAGCTCGCTACGATTTTCCATTTCCCTGGAAGTGTTGCAACTACACCTACTATTCAAAAAACAATGTCAAAGAAGGGCGAGGCGCCACCAAATCTTCCTATTTAATTTTTATTTTTACCGAAAGACCTTATGCAACCAAACGAATCTTTTATAGAAAGACACAGAATTTTTTCAAGTATCTTGCTTGCTGTGATTGTTTTAGGTTTTCTTTTTGTCCATTTTTTTATGTGGACCGCACCGTTTTCTTTTCCAAGTCAATCTGTATTCAAGATTGAAAAAGGTGATTCTGTATCTTTTGTTGCCGAAGAGCTTTATGAAAAGAGGATAATACGTTCACCATATTTTTTTAAGGGTATGGTGGTTCTACTTGGCCGTGGAAAAGGTGTAAAGGCAGGTGATTATATTTTTACAAAATCAGAAAATGTATATGAAGTCACAAAGCGTTTAATAACCGCTGATTATGGTTTTGAACCAATAAAAATCACAATACCAGAAGGATCAAGCATATTTCAAATAGCAAGTATCTTCGACAAGAATCTTGCCAATTTTGACTCAACAGCTTTTTTGGCCCAAGCAAAAGAGGGTTATATTTTTCCAGACACGTATTCTTTTTTGCCGAATGCAGATGAAAAAGAGGTTTTATCTGTAATGCAGGAAAACTTTAATACAAAAATAAAAACATTATCTGAAGAAATAAAAAAATTTGGCAA
The DNA here is from genome assembly GCA_964403475.1 of uncultured Candidatus Saccharibacteria bacterium. GTDB lineage: Bacteria > Patescibacteriota > Minisyncoccia > Phycocordibacterales > CALRHW01 > SICJ01. Next base: position 1,501 of record CAYOFR010000079.1, read on the forward strand.
ACCTCTAGATGAAGTTATTACCATGGCTTCTATACTAGAAGAAGAAGCTCGTACTACAGAAACACGCCAAATATTGTCTGGAATATTATGGAAAAGACTTGAGATAGGTATGCCCTTACAGGTAGATGTTACTTTTCAATATGTGAATGGAAAAAACACATACGAACTTTCTCAAGAAGATTTAAAGATAGATTCTCCTTACAATACTTATAAATACAAGGGTTTACCGCCAACTCCGATTTCAAATCCAGGTCTTGATTCTATATCTGCAGCAGTAAACCCAAAAGATACACCTTATCTATATTTCTTGTCTGGAAGAGATGGTAAGATGTATTATGCAGATGATTTTGAAGGTCATAAAAAGAATAGGGAACTTTATTTAAATTAATAAGATAAAGATGTCAGCAGTAATAATAAAAAAATCAAACGGAAGTACTGAAGAATTTGATAGGACAAAATTAGAGGGTTCCCTTGTTAAATCAGGCGCAAATGCTCACACTACAGAGCTTATCGTGAGGCACATAGAAGACGAGCTCAAAGATGGTATGAGCACTACTCAGATATATACACACGCCTTTGATTTACTTAAAAAATTTGAGAAACCTACTGCTATCAGGTATTCGCTTAAAAGAGCGATAATGGATTTGGGTCCAAGTGGTTTTCCTTTTGAAGATTTTATAGCAGAAATTTTCAAAAGTAAGGGATATACAGCGCTCACTGGTCAGCATGTGCAAGGCAATTGTGTAGAGCATGAAGTAGACGTGGTCGCTTACAATGAAAACAAGCTCATCATGTGTGAAGCTAAATTTCACAATGAGCTCGGTATGCGTTCTGATTTAAAAGTGGCTCTCTATGTAAAGGCCCGTTTTGATGATCTGTCTGGAAAAGAATATACAGAATACGGCATGCCAAGAAAGCTAGATGAAGGTTGGCTCATTACAAATACAAAATTTACAGCTACAGCTCTAGATTATGGTATGTGTAATGGCCTGCGTATGGTGAGTTGGAATTTTCCTGCAAAAGGCAATTTGCAAGATATGATAGAAGATGGTGATTTACATCCGATTACATGTTTGCGTAGTTTAAAACAAAATCAGATAAAAGAGCTTATTTCTCAAAATGTGGTTTTGTGCAAAACTCTTTTGGAAAAAAAGGATTTGTTGAAAAATATGGGATTGAATGACGAGCAAATATTAGAAGTGGAAGAAGAAATTAACCTTTTATAAAAATGTCAGATTATTATCCAGTAAAGAAAAAAAGAAATTCTGCTTGGAATTATGGCGGAGAAAAATGGAAACTAAGTCGTTCTAAGATAGATTTGTTTTCTGAATGCCCACGTTGTTTTTATTTGGACAACAAACTCGGTATTAGTCGTCCAAAATTTCCAGCTTTTACCCTAAACGTTGCGGTGGATGGATTGTTAAAAAAAGAGTTTGATATTCATCGAGCAAAAAAGACATCTCATCCTCTCATGGATACATACGGTATAGACGCTGTACCTTTTTCTCATAAAGACGTAGACACTTGGCGAGAAAACTTTGAGGGTGTGCAATTTTTGCATAAACCCACAGGACTTTTGGTCTCTGGTGCAATAGACGACGTGTGGGTAAATAAAGAAGGCGAACTTTTAGTCGTTGATTATAAAGCCACAGCAAAAGATGGCGCCATAGATGATCTCGATGATACAAAATGGCATGATCAATATCGTAGGCAGATGGAAGTGTATCAATGGTTGCTTCGACAAAACGGATTTAAAGTATCAAATACTGGATATTTTGTTTATGTAAATGGAAAAAAAGACAAAGAATCTTTTGATGGCAAGCTGGAATTTGATGTAACAATCATACCTTATACCGGTTCAGATAATTGGATTGAAAAGAAGCTTGAAGATATTAAAAAATGCCTAGAATCAAAAAATATTCCAAAGTCAGGTGACGGTTGTGAGTATTGCGCTTATATCGATTTGATAGAAAAAGAGACAAAGGATACAAAAGGGACATTGTTTTAGTTGTCATGCTAGAATTGGCTAATGAAATTTAAAGACAGGGTTCTTTTGGTTGTAGCAAAAATACCAAAAGGGAAGGTGCTTACATATAAAGAAGTGGCACAAAAAGCTGGCAATACAAAATCTAGTCGTGCTGTGGGCAATATCTTAAATAAAAATTATAATCCCAAGATACCATGCCATAGAGTCGTGCGCTCCGATGGAAAAATAGGTGGCTACAATAGGGGTCGCGCAGAAAAAATCAGAAAATTAAAGTCAGAAGGAGCAAAAATTTAATCTTGTTATGTCTAAAAAGATATCAGAAAAAGAAATAAACGATAGAAAAGAAAAGCTCAAAGAAATTCGTGATGAAGTGATCAATTTTACAGTATCTGATCTCTGTAAAGAAAGAATAAAAAATAAAACTTTTCCAGTACTTGGAGAGGGTAGTCATTTTGCTGATGTTGTGTTTATAGGAGAAGCTCCCGGAAAAAATGAGTCAATGACAGGTAGGCCTTTTGTAGGTGCTTCGGGAAAAGTCTTGGATGAACTTTTACTTTCTGCTGGTATTCCTCGCGAAGACGTATATATTACAAATATAGTAAAAGACAGACCGCCACAAAATCGCGATCCTCTGCCAGAAGAAATAGAAATGTACGCACCCTTTTTAGATAGGCAGATAGAAATAATTCAGCCAAAAGTTATAGCCACTCTTGGACGTTTTGCAATGATGTATATTATGAAAAGATATGGGTTGGAATCTAAATTAGATCTAATTTCTAATATTCATGGCAAGATATTTGAAGCAAAAACCCCTTATGGTAAAGTGAAAATGGTTCCTTTGTATCATCCGGCCGTGGCGGTATACAACAACAAGACAAAGGATTCCTTAAAAGAAGATTTTCAGACACTAAAACAATTTATATGACAAACCAATACAAGACAGAGTGGAATTTGAAACAATTTTATTCATCTATAGATGATCCTAAAATAGAGAAAGATATAAAAAAGCTAGAGAAAAAATACAGTGATTTTGAAAAGAAATATAAAGACAAAACTGACTATTTAAAGAATCCAAAAAAACTTTTGGTTGCCCTGAAGGAGTTTGAAGGTTTAAATTCTGAGCCTTTTTATCCTTCTCTCTATACTTTTTTGTCTTCTGATTTAAATAGTGCTGACGAAAAGGTGCAGGCTTTTTCAAACGCTCTTTCTATGCGTTTGGCTAAGGTTGATAACAAGGTTTTATTTTTCCCTCTGGCCGTAAGTAAAATACCAAAGCCTTTTCAAAAAAAGATTTTGGCAGATAAAAGATTTTCTTATTTTAAATATAACTTGAAGCTGTCTTTTGATAGCGCAAAATATGATCTTACTTTGCCGGAAGAAAAAATATTAAATCTAAAATCACTACCAGCTCACAGCCTGTGGGTTCAAGGTGTTGAAAAAAGTCTAAATGACAAGACTGTTGAATTTAATGGAAAGACGATTCCTCTTTCAGAAGCGTCCGTAAAAGTGCATACATTAAAGACTCAAGAAAGATATGAGTTGCATAAAAAAATACTAGAAAAAATAAAAGAAGTCGCTGATTTTAGTACTTCTGAGATTAATTCTGTTTATATAAATAAAAAAATAAATGATGAGCTCAGGGGATATAGTAAGCCGTATTCAGCGACACTACTTTCTCATCAAATATCAGAAAAGACACTCTCCCAACTAAGAGAATCTGTAAAAAAATGGCAAAAAGTAAGTCATGATTTTTTTGATATCAAAGCAAAGCTTTTAAAGCTTGATTTTCTTCAATATCCAGATAGGGCTATAAGCATAGAAGAAAATAAAAAGAAAATTTCTTTTGATGAGGCTTTAAGTATACTTCTTACTTCCTTTGAAAAATTTGGTCCTTGGTATAAAGAAAAATTAGTTTCTTTTCTTGAAAATGGACAGGTAGATGTTTTTCCTAAATTTGGCAAAACAAGTGGTGCTTATTGTTTAGGTGGCAACAATCAGCCGACTTTTATCTTGCTAAATCATATAGATAATTTTGAATCAGTAATGACTTTTGGTCATGAGATGGGACACGCTTTTCATACTGAGTTAAGTAAAAAACAAGGCCCATCTTATCAAGGTTATTCTACAGCTGTAGCAGAAGTGGCGAGTACTTTTTTTGAGAATATAGTTTTTGAGGAAAGTCTTAAAAACTTAACAAAAAAAGAACAGATTTTCGCTTTGCATGACAAGATAAGTGACGATATCCAAACAATCTTTAGGCAAATGGCTTGCTTTGAGTTTGAGCTTGAGCTTCACGATACTATTCGTGCAAAAGGCGCCGTAAGTAAAGAAGAGATATCTGCAATGATGAACAAACACATGCAATCATATCTTGGACCGGTATTTAAGCTTACTCCAGATGATGGATATTTCTTTATTATTTGGTCTCATATCAGAAGATTTTTCTATGTTTATTCTTATGCATATGGACAAATAGTGAGTAAGGCTCTATACAAAAAATATTGTGAAGACAAAAATTTTTCAAAAAAGATAGAACAATTTTTGAGTGCCGGATCAAGTAAAAGTCCAGAGCAAATATTTAAAGATATAGGTATAGATACCACAAAAAGTGATTTCTTTGAGGTTGGTTTGAAAAGTATAGGAGAAGATATAAAGAGACTTGAAACATTAGCGAAGGAAGAGAAATTGATATAATATTGCTTATATGAATTCACAGGAAATAAGGCAGAAATTTCTAGAGTTTTTTAGGGAAAGGGAACATTCTATTCTTTCTTCTGCGTCTTTGGTCGCTACTGACGAAAAGGGTGCTACAGACAATACACTTTTCAATACGGCTGGTATGCAGCCACTAGTCCCTTATTTACTTGGAAAAAATCATCCAGAAGGTTCAAGGCTGGCAAGTGTGCAAAAATGCGTCAGAACAGTAGATATAGATGATATAGGCGACAATACTCACGCCACTTTTTTTGAAATGCTTGGCAACTGGTCACTTGGTGATTATTGGAAAAAGGAGTCTATTGAGTGGAGTTATGAATTTTTAACTTCAAAAGAAAAGGGTTTGGGTCTTGATCCAACACGTCTTTATGTGACTGTTTTTGAGGGCGATGAAAATGCTCCAAAAGACACAGAGTCTTATGAAATTTGGAAAGATATTTTTGCGCGTGAAGGCATCGCGGGTGAGCGTATTTATTTTATGTCTGCAAAATCAAACTGGTGGAGTGCCGGTGACAACGGACCGTGTGGACCAGATACAGAAATGTTCTACGATCTTTCTGGAGATTTAAATAGGGGCATGACTCGTGAAGAATATATGAAGGCAGATGAGGATCAGCACGTTGTAGAGGTATGGAACAATGTTTTTATGCAGTATGAAAAAAAGAATGGTGCGATTGTTGGTATGCTTCCAAAGAGAAATGTGGATACTGGTGCTGGTTTGGAGCGTCTTACGACAGTTGTTCAGAGCAGGTCTAGTATTTTTGATACTGATTTATTTGAATCTTTGATGAAAATTACTCGCACACTCGCTATAGATGAAAAGAGCGCTAGGATTATTGCCGACCATATACGCACCTCATCTTTTTTGATAGTTGATGGAGTTTCTCCTTCAAATACGGGTAGAGGGTATGTCTTACGAAGGCTACTTCGTCGAGCTATGTTTTACACAAAAGACAAACATCTGTCTCCAGAAAATGTAAAAATGTTGGTTGAAAGTGTTGCTCACACTTATTCAAAAGCTTATCCAGAAATAAAAGAAAAAGAGGGAATCATAAAACAGGTGATTGATGAAGAAGCTTCAAAGTTTAAGAAAACTATTGCAGAAGGATTAAAACAGTTTGAAAAAATCTCTAATGAAAATATTTCAGGAAAAGACGCTTTTGTGCTTTTCTCTACATACGGCTTTCCTATCGAAATGACCATTGAACTCGCTAAATCAAAGAATATTTCTGTCGATGTTGTTCAATTTAATGAAGAATTTTCTAAACACCAAGATCTATCTCGCGCAGGCGCAGAGCAAAAATTTAAGGGTGGACTAGCTGATTCAGATGATCCTTGTGTTGTGCAGTATCATACAGCAACTCACTTACTTCATCAGGCACTTCATGATGTGCTTGGCGACCACGTAGAGCAAAAAGGTTCAAACATCACTGCTGAGCGACTACGATTTGATTTTACTCATCCACAAAAAATGACAGACGAAGAGAAAAAGCGCGTCGAAGATATAGTAAATGAAAAAATCAGCGCGGGACTACCGATGCAGTCAGTCATACTTCCAAAAGAAAAAGCGCTTGCTACTGGTGCACGACATTTTTTCAATGAAAAATACGGAGATGAGGTGAGTATTTATTTTATCGGTGAATCACTCGACACAGCATATTCAAAAGAATTTTGTGGTGGACCTCATGTAAAAAATACTAGCGAGCTAGGTCACTTTAAAATCGCAAAAGAAGAAGCAGTGTCTGCAGGTGTGCGTAGAATAAAAGCTATTTTAGAATAAAACAAAGTAGAGTATAATAAATGCACGATGGAAGAGATCAATTTGATTCTTGATGTGGGTAACGGTAGTGTTGCTGGCGCTCTGGTACTCTTTAAAGAAGGCCTTGCCCCAAAAATAATTTACTCAAAGCGTCTACCGCTTTCACTTGAAAAAAAGAAAGAAACAGAAAATCTTTTCGGCTCAGTTACACGTATCTTAGAAGAAGTGGTGTCTCTGATAGCTAAAGATGGTGTGACAGAGATGCATAAAGCGGGTATATCACAAAAAAAAGTTAAGCACACATTCTGTGTACTTTCTTCTCCTTGGTATATTTCAAAAACTAAGATTCTTAAAATAGAAAATCGCGAGCCTATTTCTATAAATAAAAATTTTGTAGATGCACTATTACAAAAAGAACAAGAAATATTTGAAAATGAAGTTTCAGAAAAAAAATACGGTAATCTCTCAAAAAACGATATAGAAGTAATAGAGAAAAAAATAATCCAGACAAAGCTCAATGGATATCAGACTATAGATCCATTTAAAAAGCGTGCACGGCAGATAGAGCTAGCTATATTTATGAGCGTTGCTTCAAAAAAGATTGTAAACTCTATAGAAAATATAGTCGGAAAATATTTCTACTCAAAACATATGGGCCTTTTCTCCTACTCTTTTGTGGAGTACAACGTAGTTAGTGATATATTTTCTAATGAATCAGATTTTGTGTTTATGGACATATCTGCTGAGGTGACCGACATTTCTTCTGTGGAAAAACACGTGCTTATGGAAACAATTTCTTTTCCCGCGGGTAGGAATAATCTAATAGCAAAAGTGGCCGAAGACTTTGGTGTGCTACCAGAAATAGCTCTGTCTTTTATAAAAATGAATGCTAGTGGTCACGCAGAGCAAGAATCTTCAGAAAAAATCCATATGGCTTGTGAAAAAGCAAAAAAAGAATGGAATGACTATTTCTTTAAATGTTTATCTGATATCGCAAAAGGGTGTACACCATCAAAAATATTCTTAACAGTAGATTCTGATGTTGCGCCACTCTTCACTTCTTTTATAAAAGAAAATCTTTCTCTTGCGCAAAAAAATACAACCGATTTTCAGCCGATACCTGTAGTGCTTTTAGATGAAGAAAAACTTTCTCAGTTTGTAGAGTTTGGTGTGGCGACAACAAGAGATCCGTTTCTAGCAATAGAGAGTGTGTTTTTCAACAAATTATTTACAACATTGTAAAAATTATTTATAATTTAGAATTATGGCAAAGAAAATAGTACAAGACGTATTACCTCCAGAAAATAAAACAATCAGAAATATTCCAATATCAAGAAGACAGTCTACAATCACTCGATCAGTGCCACCTTCATCTTCTGCACGTCGAGACACTGTATCTCAAGATATTTTTGAGTCTAAACAGCTTGATAGTAGGCGACCAGAAAGAAAAAGAGAGCAACCTCAGACATATTCTAATGATTTTATTTCTCCACCAAAATTTACACAAAAAAGGAGTTTCTTTTCAAGAAAGGGTATTTGGGCCTCTTCATTTATATTTCTGATTTTATTGGCGTTTGCTACTTCATTTTTGTTTGTTAGTGCGAGCATCGAGGTGAGACCAAAAATAGAAAAAGCAAATCTAAGCATAGCTCTTTTGGCAAAAAAATCTCCACAAGCAGGTGAGCTTGGTTTTGATATTGTTACTATATCTAGGGAACTAGGTAAAAATGTAGAAGCTTCGGGTGAAGAAAAAATAGAAAAAAAAGCCTCCGGCAGAATAGTTATTTTTAATAAGTACAGCAAGTCATCTCAAAAGCTAGTAGCAAACACTCGTTTTGAAAACACAAAAGGCCAAATATATAGAATAGCTGAAGCTGTCACTATTCCTGGATATACTGTAAGTGGCGGTGAGACAGTACCTGGTAGTGTTACTGTTACTGTGTATGCAGATCAACCAGGAGATTCATATAATTCTGGTTTGACAGATTTTACTATCCCAGGATTTAAGGGTGATCCTAGATTTAATACTATTTTCGCTAGATCTGATACTCCTATGCAGGGTGGTTTTTCCGGAATGATGAAAAAAGTCACTCCAGAACTACTTAAAAGTGCGGAAGCAGATCTAGAAACAAAACTAAAGGACCAACTTACGATAGAAGTAAAATCCCAGATCCCGGATGACTATATATTGTTTCCTGGAGCGGTTTCCTTTTCTTTTGAATCGTCTCCTCAAACAGAAGTATCAGATAATTCAGTAAAGGTGAATAGAAAGGGCACTATCGTCGGTATGATTTTTAATAAAGACCTACTCAACTCTCAGCTTGCAAAAAACACCCTTACACCAGCAGGATCGGGGGAAGTGTATGTAGAAAATCTTGAAGAGCTTACCCTGGTTTTGCCAGAAGATGTAAAAATAGGTGGCAATATGGATAAAGACGTTTCCTTTACCCTAAAGGGCCCTGTAAAGTTTATTTGGACTTTTGACCAAAATAAGCTTAAGCAGGATTTAGCTGGAAAACCCAAGAAAAACCTAGGTTCTGTGCTTGCTTTATACCCAGCTATAGAAAAAGCAAAGGTAACCCTGAGACCTTTTTGGAAGTTTTCATTTCCAAAAAATATTGATAAAATAACGGTAAATATAAATACAAAATAATGAAGGTGGTTGACTAAATTCTATATTTTGTTAGTATATTTCGCATTGCCTATATTGTAATGGATAAAATCAAAGAAAAGAGCCAGATTGTAGGAATTGTCACAGAAGCCTTGCCAAATACTTTTTTTAAAGTTAAATTGGAGGGCCAGGAAGAAGAGATACTTACATACCTCGCCGGTAAGATGCGACTTCATAGAATTCGCGTACTTATCGGAGATAAAGTGGCTGTGGAGCTTGACCAATACGGTGGTAACGGTAGGATAGTAAAGCGTTTATAAAACCGGTAATTATTTAAATAATGCGAGTTAGAGCTTCAGTTAAAAAAATCTGTGCAAAGTGTCAAACCGTTCGAAGGAAGGGTTATTTATACGTTGTATGCAAAAGCAACCCTCGCCATAAGCAAAGACAAGGTTAATAAAATATAAATATGAGAATTCTAGGTATTACAATTCCAGAAGGAAAAAGATTAGAAATTGGGCTTACAACGCTCTACGGTATTGGACGTCCTCTAGCTCACAAGATTCTAGAAGAGGCAAAAATAGATTTTGGTAAAAAGCCAAAAGATTTGTCAGTAGATGACGAAAACACTATCAGAAGCATCATTGAAAAATTCAAAATCGAAGGAGATCTAAAACGAGAAGTCGCTGGTAACATCAAAAGACTAAAAGATATAAAAGCATACCGAGGAAGCCGACATGCTAGAGGTTTACCTTCCAGAGGTCAACGTACAAAGACAAATTCTCGAACACGTCGAGGAAACGTCAGAAAGACTATGGGAAGTGGTAAGCGTTCAGTAGAGAAGAAGTAATAATAAAAAAATGGGAAAGAAAAGAATTGTAAAAAAAGGTGAAACAGAAAGCTCAGAATCTGGAGAAAAAGCTCCAGTGGCTTCTTCTAAAAAGAAGATAGATACAGGAATCTTGTTTGTTCAGTCTACATACAACAACACAAAAGTTGTTCTTACAGACGTAAAGGGCAACACTCTTTGTTGGTCTTCTAGTGGTTCTCTAGGATTTAGAGGTGCAAAGAAAGGTACGCCTTTCGCTGCTGCAAAGATCGGAGAACTCATCGGCACAAAAGCTGCAACTATGGGAGTAAAAGAAGTTGCTGTTGTTGTGAAGGGGGTTGGTTCTGGTCGAGAATCATCAATAAGAGGATTCATTGCAAAGGGAATTAATATTTTATCAATAAAGGATGTGACTCCGGTACCACACAATGGACCGAAGCCACCTAAGCCACGTCGAGTTTAAATAATATGATTATCGGACCAAGATACAAAATAGCACGAAGACTAGGAGCACCTGTATTTGAGAAAACTCAAACACAGAAGTATGTTCAGTCTCAAACAAGAAAATCAAAGTCAGCAGGACGCGGACCAAAACAAAAAACTGACTTCGGTGTTCAAATGAACGAGAAACAAAAAGCTCGCTTCACTTATTTACTTACAGAAAAACAATTTTCAAATTACGTTAAAAAAGCGATGTCTGCACAAGGTACAGACAACGTTGGTGCACTTTTTGAATTACTAGAAAGAAGACTCGACAATACAGTGCTTCGTGGAGGTTTCGGACACACACGTTTACTTGCTCGACAAATGGTTTCTCATAATCACATAAAAGTAAACGGAAAAATAGTTAATATCCCATCATTTAAGGTTTCTGTGGGTGACGTCATTACAATCAGAGAGGGAAGTATGAAAAAACCGCTTTTTGCTGGTCTAGAAGAGAAACTTCAGGCAAAGACAGCTCCTTCATGGTTGAAAG
>CAYOFR010000080.1:0-1841 GCA_964403475.1 uncultured Candidatus Saccharibacteria bacterium
AAAAGAAATCGGGCGCGCGCAAAATGAAAAGAGCAAAGAGTATTTTCCTGCGGGGCACGCGAGCGGAGCGAGCGGCGGCGGGGCGGTTCAGTCTGTTTTCCGCTCGAAAAAAGTTCGCGCAAAGGATACAATTTCACCGCATCAAGAACCTGTTATCGGCATGACCCGAGTGCCTAAGTAAATGGGGCGACCCGATTACCTGTTTTTCAGAAAATATGTTAAGCTTTGAAGCAACATGGGAATAGAATTACAACCACAACAGCCTAAAAGAACAGTAGAATTCAATGGTGAGCATTTTGAGATTGATGAACCTGGCGTCTTGAATGCTTCTGACATTCAAAGAGGTGATCGTGTTCTTGTTACTACCGAAAGTGGTAACAGGTATATGCTTCGCCGATCTGAAAGTCGCAATGGTGCCCTTATGATTTCTAATGAACGCCAGAGTAACTTCAATACTTTCTATCCTCTACATAATCCAAGCGAAACATTGGCAGAAGTTGGAAAGTCAATGGAATTTACTGCTGTAACTGACGAAGAAAAATATTTAGGAAGTAAAATGAATTCAAGTACTATTACTCACATTGAGATTCGTCGTGGTCTTGATAAGGCAATTAATAATGCTCCAGAAGGTGCAGGTGCAAAAAGTATCGCCGATATGCTGAAAGATCATGTTTCAGGTAAAAGGCGTCAAGTTGGTGAATAATTAACCTCGACCCACATACCTTATTTCGGTCTCCGAAACTCTGCTCAAATACCCTTACGGTGTCTCGCCGCTCTGGTACTGAACCCACGATGCCCGCCACCAGTAAAACTATTTAGAAAAAATCGACTTGTGCAATCTAGAATTTGGCCAAAGTAGATAAAAGAATTTTGTTCTGCCGTGACCATAAAAGATAAACAAAATCGCCGCAGAATACACTTGCAGATCCTCTACTTCCCAATGTCCAAACTGAGTAAACATTGTCACCACAGACAGAGCAAAAAATATTGCTATTGAAATAGTGGTGATGCGTGTGAGATAGCCCAAGATAAAAAGTATTCCGAAGATCATTTCTGCAAAACCAGTGCTCAAAACAAAAAGTTTGTCAGTAAACCAAGGGAAAATCATCTGCATAAAGTTCCAATGATAAACGCTCAGAAACTGCAGACTAAGCTCTGGATACAAAAACTTTTCTGTGAAAGTAAGCGTGATGAGAGATATTCCCGTACCGATACGCACTATCTCCACTGCATGTTTGTGAAACAGACGAAAAACTTTTGAATCCTCTTTAGCAAACACGATAAAGAAATAGAGAGACAAAGAGACAAGTATGGCATTTTCCAAAAGAGCTACAAATCCCTGACTTACACCCATTCCTACACAAAACAAAAATAAAAGGAAAGAAGCGATTTGTGGTCTTATATTAAGCACAAACATCACACCCACAAAAGCCTGCAAAAATTGAAGAACTGTTGTGACAACATCTGTTACCTGAATCTCTGGAATTATAATCACCTTCCAAATAAAGCTAACTGTTATCAAGAAAACTCCGAGTACAATCTGAGCGACTCTATTTATTGCTCTTTCATGTTTCAAACCAAAAGCCAATAACTTTTTTGGCGTCTTTATATATCGATCTATCAAACTAAATAGAAAAACTACGGCCAAAATAATGAGCGCCCAGATAATAACCTCTTTGCTCCCCCACGAATAGAACGTCGTGGTCTCGTGATATTTTTCTGTTACAGCGTCAGTGTCGACAAACCATTTCACATAGGCCAATGCTAGATTGGGAATTGATAAAAACAAAAGCAAAAAATATATTATCTTTTTCATATACAATCATTATATATTTTTTTAG
>CAYOFR010000081.1:0-6581 GCA_964403475.1 uncultured Candidatus Saccharibacteria bacterium
AAGTCCAGGGTATTCCAAAAATGGACGGAGGAGAACTTCTGTTTGATTTAAATTCCGTTATCGAATTCTACAGCCGATAGTAGAAAGGGTTGCCAGATTCTAAAATTAATGTATAATTTACGAGTTAAATAATTTAAATCATTATGGTCCATCACAGCATTGTATTGCCTTCAAAGCCAAAGATCGTATCAGAAGATAAATTTTCTGCTGTCTATGAAATAGACGGACTTTATCCAGGATACGGTCATACTCTAGGTAATTCTCTAAGAAGAATCATTCTTTCTTCTCTTCCGGGTGCTGCTATTACTTCTGTAAAGATAGATGGCGTGAGCCATGAATTTTCTGTCTTAGACGGAGTAAAAGAAGATGTTATCAACATCCTTTTGAACCTTAAAAAAGTTCGTATAGCTATGCATTCTGAAGAGGCTCAAACTCTAACTCTAAAAGTAAAAGGTGCTAGAGAGGTTACAGCAAAAGATATCGAGGTTAGTGGTCAAGTTTCAATTTTAAATCCTGACCAAATAATCGCTCACATTACAGACAAAAACACTGAGCTTTCAATGGAGATAACTGTAGAAAAAGGTTTGGGTTATGTCTCAAAAGAAGTTATCCAAAAAAATCGAGTAGATATCGGCACAATCACTCTTGATGCAGTTTTTGCTCCTATCAAAAAAGTTAGTTACGAAGTAGAAAATATGCGTGTTGGTGATCGTACAGATTTCAACAGACTTCGAATTTCTATAGAAACAGACGGAACAATGACTCCTCATGAAGCTCTAGAAAAGTCTATTGAAATAAGTATCAACCAATTGAAAGCTATCATTGGCTTCAAAGAAGAAGAGATGCCAGAATCTCCAAAGTCTGCTTCTGAAGAGTCAGAAGAAAAGAAAGAGATTGATCCAGAATTTTTGAAAACTCGTATTGAGTCTCTAAACCTTTCAGCACGCACAATGAATGCTTTGACTTCTGCAAACATTCGCACAGCAGGCGGTCTCGTAAGAAAGAAAGAAAAAGATATTGCAGAAATAGAAGGTCTCGGTACAAAAGGTGTACTTGAGATTAAGAAAGTATTGAAAGATTACGGCGTAACATTAAAGTAAGATTTAAATAATCCCATGCGACATCACAGCTCAAAAAAGAAATTCGGTCTAAAAAGAAATCAGAGAAACGCTCTTGTTGCATCTCTTGCACTTTCTCTTATCCTTAATGAAAAAATAAAAACAACAGAAGTAAAAGCAAAGGCTTTGCGACCAGTTGTAGAAAAGCTAGTTTCAAAAGGAAAGACAAACTCTGTAGCTTCAAGAAGACTTCTTTCAGCTAGAGTTGGTGATGAAGGTGCAAAAAAGCTTGTAGATGTATTGGGTCCAAAGTATAAAGATAGAAAAGGTGGATACACAAGAATAGTAAAGCTAGGTACTCGTCCAAGTGACCGAGCATCTATGGCCGTTATAGAATTTGTATAATATTTATGAAACACACAATAGACGCAACTGACAAAAGATTGGGAAGAGTAGCTAGTGAAGCTGCAAAGATTTTATCTGGAAAACAAACTACTCACTACGTACGTAACGCTGTAGAGGGAGTGACTGTAAACATCATAAATGCTTCAAAGGTAAAAATTGATGTTAAGAAACTAAAAGAAAAAGAATATATTACTTATACTGGTTTTCCAGGAGGATTGAAAAATAAAACAGCCCTACAGCTTATGGCTAAAAAAGGTTACTCAGGTCTTTTTGTAGAAGCTGTATATGGTATGCTTCCGATCAACAAGCTTCGAGCAAAAATAATAAAGAATCTAATCGTTACTGAATAATATGAATACAGAAAAATACATAGAAACAATTGGTAGACGAAAAACTTCTGTAGCTCGAGTCAGAATGACAGAAGCTTCAAAAAATACTATTGTCATAAACGACAAAGAGTATGATGTTTATTTCCCAACTACAGCATTGAGAATCGTAGGGAAAGAAGCTCTAGCGACATCAAAAACTCCAATAAAATTTAAAATTACTGCTGTTATAAAAGGCGGAGGTATTAGTTCTCAAGCTCAAGCTCTAAGACATGGTATTTCTCGTGGTCTTGTAGAGTTTGATGCTGAGCTACGAAAGAGTCTAAAATCTTCTGGTTTGCTAAAGCGAGATGCTCGTGCAAAAGAACGACGCAAATTCGGTCTCAAGAAAGCTCGAAAGGCTCCTCAGTGGTCAAAGCGCTAGTTTTATAAAAAAATAGGGCGGTCCGTGTGGACCGCCCTTGGTTGTGACTTCTTCCGACCTGTCAGCTCACAGCCAGATCGGCTGCGGGAGCTTGGGGCTGGAGATGATGCGACCCCCGTAGACCTTGACGTGAAGCGTCTTGGACGACTTGCGTCCCTTGTCATCGAGGTGACAGATGACCACTTCCGCCTTCGTTCCCGTCTTGTTCTTGCTGATGATCTTGACCATTTCGGACCCCTTTCAGAAGTGTACGAATGACATGTGACTGAACACCAGTCACAATACAAGTATAACATGTATATATATTTTGTCAAGTAGAACGAATAACTCAATTTTGCCTATAATATTGAAACCAGGGTCGTGTTTTGATAACATACTGTTGTTATGAAGGATAAAAATCTATCTAAAAACGAAAAAGAAGAGCAAATGGACGAAGAAATCGTCTTTGAAAATGATGCTGAATTTGCAGAAAAAGATCCAAAGCAAGCTCTCGACAAACTCCGTAAAAAATTAAAAGAAACAGAAGCAGAAAAACAAGAATACCTAGACGGATGGCAGAGAGCCAAAGCTGATTTCATAAATTCACGCAAAAGAGACGCAGATCTCCAAGCTGATATAATAAAATTCGCAAACGAAAATTTAATTTCAGATATCATTCCAGTCCTCGACAGCTTTGATATGGCGATGCAAAACAAAGAAGCTTGGGAAAAGGCGCCAAAAGATTGGAGAGTCGGAGTCGAGTATATTTACAATCAACTTTTAGGAGTACTCACTCAAAATGGATTAAAACAATTCAACCCAATAGGGCAAAATTTTGATCCAAAACTCCATGAAGCCGTCGACACAATAGAAACGAATGATTCAGGTGAAGATGGGAAAATTTTGGAGGTTTTGCAAAAAGGTTATAGTCTTAATGAAAAGCAAATACGTTCGGCAAAAGTAAAAACCGGTAAATTTGTAGGATAAATTATTAACTAATACAAATAAAATTATGGCAAAAGTAATAGGAATTGATTTGGGAACAACAAACTCTGCTGTGGCTGTAATGGAAGTCGGTGGACCAAAAATACTTGAGAACGCTGAGGGTGCACGTACTACACCTTCTATTGTTGCTATATCAAAAAGCGGTGAGCGCACAGTCGGTCTACTTGCAAAGCGCCAAGCTGTAACAAATCCAAAGAATACAATTTTCGGAATCAAGCGCTTTATCGGTCACACATTTGAAGATCCAGCAGTACAAAAAGACAAAGCGACAGTGCCGTATGACATTAGCGCTTCGGGAGACGGCGGTGTGCTCGTAAAAATGGGCGACAAAGACTACAGACCAGAAGAAATATCTGCAATGATTTTGTCTAAGCTAAAAGCAGATGCAGAAGCTCGTCTCGGCGAAAAAGTTACAGAAGCTATCATCACTGTACCTGCATATTTCAATGATGCACAAGAAAAGCAACAAAAGATGAGGGAAAAATCGCCGGCCTCGACGTAAAGCGCATCATCAACGAGCCTACAGCTGCGGCTCTCGCATACGGATTTAATAAAAAGAAAGACGAAAAGATTGTTGTCTTTGATTTTGGAGGAGGAACATTTGATATTTCTGTACTCGAAGTGGGTGGTGACGTGGTAGAAGTAAAATCAACAGACGGCGACAGTCATCTCGGAGGAAAAGATATTGATCAAAAAATTATTCATTTCCTTGCTGATGAATTTAAAAAAGAAAACGGCATTGATCTCACAAAAGATGCTTTTGCTCTACAGCGTCTAGATGAAGCTGCAGAAAAAGCAAAAATCGAGCTATCTACTGCTATAGAAACAGAAATAAATATTCCTTTCATTACATCTGACGCTTCTGGCCCAAAACATTTTGTAATGAAAATGACTCGCACAAAGCTAGAAGAGCTCTGCGCTGAGTTTATCGACCGCGCTATCATGATCACAAAGCGCGCAATGGAAGCTTCTCCTTTCAAGATGGCTGAAATAAACGAAGTCGTGCTCGTGGGGGGACAGACTCGTATGCCAAAAATTCAACAAGCTGTAAAAGAGCTTTTCGGAAAAGAGCCAAATCTATCTATCAATCCTGACGAAGTGGTAGCGCTTGGTGCTGCACTACAAGGAGGTATCATCACAGGAGATGTAAAAGATGTTTTGCTTCTCGACGTTATTCCTCTTTCTCTTGGTATTGAAACAATGGGTGGTGTAGCTACACATCTCATTTCAAAAAACACTACTATCCCTGCTTCAAAGTCACAAACTTTTTCTACAGCAGCTGATAGTCAAACATCTGTGGAGATTCACATAGTGCAAGGTGAGCGACCAATGGCTTCAGACAACAAGTCGCTTGGCCGATTTATCCTCGACGGTATTCCACCAGCTCCTCGCGGTATGCCACAAGTTGAAGTTACCTTCGATATCGACGCAAACGGTATCTTGAGCGTAAAAGCAAAAGACAAAGCGAGCGGCAAAGAGCAGTCTATCCGCATCGAAGCAAGCTCAGGTCTTTCAAAAGAAGATATCGAGCGCATGCAAAAAGAAGCTCAGATGCACAGCGATGAGGACATCAGAAAGAAAGAAATGGCCGAAGCGCGGAACGTCGCAGAACAGCTTGTGTACACCGCAGAAAAATCTCTTCGTGATGCAGGCGACAAAGTGCCGGCGGATGTCAAAAAGACAATTGAAGACAGCATTGCGAGCGTAAAGACAGCGCAGGCGGGTTCAGACAAAAACGCACTCACACAAGCAACATCTACACTCTCTACAGAACTCCAGAAGATTGGTCAGTACATGAACCAACAGCAATCACAGGGTGGAGAGCAAGCAAAAACTGAGGACAACGTACGCGACGTTCCATTCGAGGAAAAGAAGGACGACCAAGCTAAATAATTCATGGCAAAAGACTACTACGAAATCCTTGGTGTACAAAAAGATGCGTCGAAAGACGATATCAAGAAAGCGTTTCGTAAGTTGGCGCATCAATACCACCCAGACAAAAAGGGTGGTGATGAAGCGCGCTTCAAAGAGGTCAATGAGGCGTACAGTATTCTCTCTGATGAACAGAAACGCTCTGAGTACGATTCATACGGCAAAACATTTGGTGGCAATGGAGGTGCTGGCTTTGGTGGTTTTGGCGGGCAGGGTTTTGGCGGCTTCGACTTCAGCCAGTTTACACAGGGCGGTGAAGGCTTTGATCTGGGAGACATTTTTGGCGACATCTTTGGAGGTGGGCGCCGAGAGCGCGTAAAGCGTGGTCGCGATATATCTATCGACATTGAGCTCTCATTCCAAGACTCTATCTTTGGTGTCGACAGAAAAATTCTTCTCAACAAAGCATCGACCTGTACACACTGCAAAGGCACCGGTGGCGAGCCGGGTACGGAGATGAAAACCTGTGATACCTGCAATGGCAAAGGAAAAATTCGTGATGTAAAGCGTACAATTCTTGGCAGTATCGCAACAGAGCGCGTCTGTGAAGCGTGTCATGGCGCGGGTAAGATTCCAAAAGACCGATGTAAAGAATGTAAGGGTCTTGGGGTTACCAAAAAAGAGCAGGAGATTGCCGTCAAAATCCCCGCAGGTATTGATGATGGTGAGATGATTCGCCTTACAGGTGGCGGAGAAGCTGTGCCGGGTGGTGTTTCTGGAGATTTGTATATAAAAGTGCACGTGAAGCGTCATCCAACATTCCGCAAAGAAGGCAACAATCTCGTCATGGACCTCAATATTAAGCTCTCTGAAGCGCTTTTGGGTAGCACCTATACGATTACAACGCTCGATGGCGACATTGATCTTAAAACGCCGGAACACATCTCATTCGGCGAGATTTTGCGTGTGAAAGGAAAGGGGGTGCCGATTGGCGCGAGCAAAAACCAGCGCGGCGATTTGCTTATTAGGGTGCATATTGAGTTGCCGAAGAAACTTTCGAAAGAAGCCCGCAAACTCGTGGAGCAACTTAAGGGGGAGGGGGTGTAGTTTTTGTATCTTACTGACAACAATCCGCGTTACACATCCACACGAAGAATCAGCGACAGATGTGTATTTTTAGAAACTGTTTAGACAAACAAAAACCCCGCAAACAACACGAGACACGGGGTCTTTGTTGTTTGCGGGGTTGCGGGTCACGAGCGAGGATCTTCTTCGGGCAGCTCATCATAAATCTGCTGCCCAGTTTTGCCATCGCCGACACGCAAGAGGTCCCAGTGCTTCTTCCATCGACCCCAATTCGTGAGGCTGATGTAGGCCGGGGTGATGATCAGGAAGATCCACCACCAGATTCCGTTCGCAATCGCCATCAAAGAGAAGAACACAATGCAGAGCAATGCCTCCACGATGGTCTCGATCATGCGATTGCGACGGACTTGACGCTTACTGACAACG
>CAYOFR010000082.1:0-3851 GCA_964403475.1 uncultured Candidatus Saccharibacteria bacterium
AGTAGGGTCATCAAAGGCAACAAGCTCCACAAGGAACTCGCCGATATGCCCGTCATGAACGCTTGCGTTCTTGACCACTTGCTTGCTCATCCCGAGCTCATCCCCGAGGAATTGAAGGAAGATGATCAGGGTCGAACCCAATGCCTCTTCTTCTGGGGAACCATCTACCGCGACTCTGATGGCAGACTCTGTGTCCGGTATCTGTGCTGGGACGACGGCAAGTGGGTCTGGGACTACTTCTGGCTCCGTAGCTGCTGGGGCTCCGATTGTCCTGCTGTTGTCTCGCAAGTTGGTGCTTAGGACTAGTTCACGTGGATCTATTTGATCCTTTGGACTTAGTCCTTGGGCAATTTTTGCCAAACGTATTCCAAAACGGTA
Organism: uncultured Candidatus Saccharibacteria bacterium; assembly: GCA_964403475.1. Classification (GTDB taxonomy): domain Bacteria; phylum Patescibacteriota; class Minisyncoccia; order Phycocordibacterales; family CALRHW01; genus SICJ01. The sequence goes on from CAYOFR010000082.1 coordinate 379, forward strand.
ACAATGGAAGCTCTGCATGAAAGTGCGGAGCTTTTTCTTTTGGTTTTTCTTTAAATTTTAAAATAATTTGATTACAAAAATTTTATGATAAACTTATCACATCATCATTAAGATACTTAAAACACTAAAATGAAAGACAAACAGATAGAAAAACTCATAAAAGCAGAGGGAAAACGTCAGAAAAGTGTTATTAATCTCATCGCTTCAGAAAACTATGTTTCCGCTGATGTGCTCACGGCGCTTGGCTCAGAGCTTACAAATAAATACGCAGAAGGATATCCAGGCAAGCGCTACTATGGCGGACAAGCTGTAGTAGATGAAATAGAAAATGTTTGTCGAGAGCGCGCACTCAAGCTTTTCAAACTCGCACCGAAAAATTGGCATGTAAATGTCCAACCACTTTCTGGCTCACCGGCCAATGTGGCAGTTTACACAGCGCTTGTATCTCCACATGGAAAAATAATGGGAATGAGTCTAGATCAGGGTGGACACCTTACACACGGACACAAAGTATCTGTGACAGGAAAGTTTTGGAATCAGGTCGCGTATGGTGTAGATAAAAATACAGAGAAGCTGGATTATGAAGATCTAAAAAAAATCGCACTTGAACACAAGCCAAACATAATCGTCGCTGGCTTTACAGCATATCCACGCATTGTTGATTTCAAAAAATTTCGTGAGATTGCTGACGCATGTGGCGCGTATCTGATGGTGGACATGTCACACTTTGCTGGGCTCGTCGCAGGTGGCGCATATCCAAGTCCTTTTAAATACGCAGATGTGGTGACTACAACGGTGCACAAGACTCTTCGTGGTCCGCGTAGCGCTATGATTTTTGTACGCAAAGATGATCGCGGTCTCGACAAACTCATAGACAAAGCAGTCTTTCCGGGAATGCAGGGCGGCCCACATCTCAATCAAATAGCTGCAGTCGCCGTCGCTCTCAAAGAAGCAGATACTCCAGCTTTCAAAAAATATGCAAATCAGGTAGTAAAAAATGCAAAGATTCTTGCAGATGAATTAAAAAGACTTGGTTGGAAAATAATTTCTGATGGTACAGATAGTCATCTAATACTTGTAGATACTTGGATGAACGGAAAGGGGATTTCAGGTAGCGAGGCGAGCGCGCGATTAGAAAAAGCGGGAATTATTGTAAACAAAAATACTATTCCATACGAAACACGTTCACCATTTGATCCGTCTGGTATCCGACTTGGCACTGCAGCAGAGACGACTCGTGGAGCAAAAGAAAAAGATATGAAAATTATCGCGCAGAAGATAGATAAGATTTTAAAAAAATAACGCCGGCAAAAATGAAAAAAGGAAAATTTATAGTAATCGACGGAATAGATGGTTCAGGAAAAGCTACTCAAACTAGACTTTTGGTAGAAAGACTAAAAAAAGAGGGAGTGAAAGTAAAAACTATAGATTTTCCTAGATATGAGACCAACTTTTTTGGGGGACTAATAGGCAAATATCTCTCTGGTATTTACGGAGACTTTACACAAGTAGATCCGCGCGTGGCATCTGTGCTCTACGCAGGTGATCGTTTTGAATCAAGCAAAGATATTCGCAAATGGTTAGATAGTGGATATACTGTGGTAGCCGACAGATACGTGAGTGCAAATCAGATTCATCAGGGAGGGAAAATAGACGATACAAAAGATAGAAAAGAATTTTTGGCTTGGCTAGATAAAATGGAATATGACGTTTTCAAAATTCCTCGACCAAATATGGTGATATATCTAGACGTACCTTTTGAGGTCAGCAAAGAGTGGCTTAAAAACAAAATAGCTAAAAGAAAAAAGAAATATCTTGAGGGAAGAGTGGATGTTGCTGAGGAAAATTTAATTTATCTAAAAAATTCAAGAGAAGCTGCGATTGATTTAACAAAGAAAAATAAAGATTGGCGTAAAATAGAATGCTGTAAAAATATGGTGTGTATGCTACCAGAAGAGGTGGGCGAGAGGGTTTGGACAATTGTAAAGAAAGAATTAAAAATAAAATAAATGAATCTTGTTTTGAAAATTAAAAAACTTCGTGCGGATGCTACTTTGCCTACTTATGCCCATCCTGGAGATGCTGGTTTAGATATATATACTTGTGAGTCAGTGAGTGTAGAGCCTGGTGAGAAAACGGTTATTTCTACCGGCATAGCCATGGAGATACCTGAGGGATATGTTGGGATGGTTTGGGACAAGAGCGGAATAGCTATAAAAAATGGAATAAAAACTTTGGGCGGTGTGGTAGACTCTGGATATAGAGGAGAGGTATTGATCGGAGTTATAAATCTTTCAAAAGAGAGATATACTTTTGAAAAAGGACATAAGGTGGCGCAGATGGTGATTCAGAAAAAGGAGGATGTGGTGGTAGAGGAAGCGCAAGAATTGAGCGATACATCTCGCGGAGAAGGAAGGTTTGGAAGTACAGGGAAATAATTGCGCGGAAATTCGCGCCGAAAAAATGAAAGACATTAAAGAAATAATAAAAGAAGAATTGCAAAAAATCGGTATAAATACTGATGGTGTCGTGCTGTCTGCACCAAAAGATTTGAAAAACGGCGACTATTCTTTTTTTGTAAAAGATAAAAGTGTAAACATTGCTGAACTTGATTTGCAATCTTTGACCAAAAATAAATATATAAAATCAGCGCAAGCTGTTGGTCAGTTTATAAACATCTATCTGTCTGACACTTTTTTCGCCGAACTTTTGCAAGATATTTTGCAAAGCGGTGACGACTTTGGCAAAAACAATTTGCGCGAAGGTGAAAGGGTAATGTTTGAATACACTGATCCAAATCCTTTCAAGCAGTTTCATATTGGTCACCTAATGCCAAACGTTATAGGAGAATCCCTCTCTCGCATTGTTCAGTGGAGTGGTGCTGATGTAAAACGTGCCAACTATCAGGGTGATGTAGGCCCTCATGTAGCTAAGGCTATATGGGGTATGCAGGAGCTTTCTGCTGAAATGCCAAACGTAAAAGAGGATTTGGCAAAAAAAGCAGAGTTTATTGGTAATGCATATGTGTATGGCTCAAACGCATACGAAGATGATGAAAGTGCAAAAAAAGAAATAGATACTCTCAATAAAATAATTTACGAAAAATCAGATCCAAAAGTAGTCGAGCTGTACGACTGGGGAAGAAAGGTGAGTTTAGATCATTTTGAAGATATATATGCAAAGCTTGGTACAAAGTTTGATTACTATTTTTTTGAAAGCGAGACGGCTCCGCGTGGTCTTTTTATAGTAGAAGAATTTTTGGCAAAAAATGTTTTTGAAAAAAGTGACGGCGCCATTGTTTTTAAAGGCGAGCCGTACGGTTTGCATACGCGCGTATTTGTAAATTCACAAGGTCTGCCGACTTACGAAACAAAGGAGCTGGGGCTCAGTAAGATGAAGTTTGAAAAGGCAGACTTTGATTTGTCTGTAGTTATTACTGGTAATGAACAAAACGAGTATTTTAAAGTGCTACT
>CAYOFR010000083.1:0-1510 GCA_964403475.1 uncultured Candidatus Saccharibacteria bacterium
CCCACGACCCCAGGCTTATGAGTCCTGTGCTCTACCAACTGAGCTACCCCGACATATTTCCTGAAATGAGTATATTCCAAAATTATCCATATTTTTGGCTGATTTGCAAACTTTGTGTATCATTAGCTTTGCGCCAATGTAGCTCAGTTGGTAGAGCACGTCCATGGTAAGGACGAGGTCGCCGGTTCAATCCCGGCCATTGGCTCCGGTTGTGGATTACCTGTATCTTTTTTATTTTTTTAGGGATATAATATGGTCTGTTGTTCTTCTGGTGACCGGCGAGCAAAGTCGTAGGGATCGAAAAAAAACAGGCGGAGCTAAGAAGCGAAGCTTCGGGGTTAAATAGCCCTTTTGCTCTATTAAGCCAAATAAGGTCCGTTTACACACTCGTTGGTGGTCAGAAAGAGAGCCGAGCTCCGTGAGGTAGCTCGGCTTTTCTAATGTTTAGTAATCCACACCTACGCAAAAAGTCACTTGCACTTTTCTGTTTTGGGTATAGTATTTGTTCTTAGACAGACCAAATCCAGCGAAGTGACGAGTTCATTCCAGTGGACGTAAGTCCACACTCGTGGGCAACACTCACGAACACAAGAACTAACGTCTCTGACCTGGCTGTCATTTGTTGGGCGCTTCCACCATGCAGGTGCCGACGATTGACAGAAAAGCCAGGGGATCCCGTATTGTTGGGTTCCCTGGCCTTTTCTTTTATAAAACACAGGTCGCCTGTTATAATTTAAATATGAAGAAAGAAGAGATTTTAGAAAAAATTGCTGAAATAGAATCAGAGATGTCTGCGCCAGATTTTTGGAACAACAAAGAAAAAGCTCAAAGTAAGATAAAAGAGTTGGGTGATTTAAAAAATGAATTGGACGGTGTGGGTAAATACGATAAAGGAGATGCGATAATGACTATTTTTTCTGGTGCAGGTGGAGATGACTCAGAAGATTTTTCTAGAATTTTGCTTGAAATGTATGTGAAGTTTATAGAAAAAAGGGGCTGGGGTTTTACAATAATTCATCAGAATGAAAATGATCATGGCGGGTACCGCAATATAACCATAGAAATTTCTGGTAAAAATGCATACGGCACATTAAAAAACGAATCCGGCGTACATCGTCTCGTGAGAATTTCTCCTTTTAGTGCAAAAAAACTTCGCCACACATCTTTTTCAATGGTTGAAGTAATACCAAAATTTGATAAGCATGATGATCTAAAAATTCCAGAAGAAGAATTGAGATTTGAGTTTTCTAGATCTAGTGGTCCTGGCGGACAGAATGTAAACAAAAGAGAAACAGCGGTACGTGTCGTGCACATACCTACAGGTTTGGCTACACAAGCAGATTCAGAGCGTTCTCAGGCACAAAATAGGGAGCATGCTCTAAATGTGCTACAAGGAAAACTTTATAAAAAATTGGAAGAAGAAAGAAAAAGTAAGGAAAAGGGAATGTATGTTAGTAAAACCACTTCAAATGAATGGGGGAGCCAGATTCGTTCGTATGTAATGCACCCT
>CAYOFR010000084.1:0-8347 GCA_964403475.1 uncultured Candidatus Saccharibacteria bacterium
GGGCAATACGAGAAGGTACGTTTGCTTTGATTAGGCCTGTAATGACGTTTACAGACGGTCTTTGGGTAGAGAGTATCAAATGTATACCCACAGCACGACTCATCTGTGCTAGACGGACTATAGCGGCCTCAAGCTCTCTAGGATATGACTGCATTATATCTGCGAGCTCGTCTATGATTATTACGATGTAAGGCATTGTTTCTGGAACCTTTGTATTTCCAGCTTCGTCTTTTGGTAACTTACCTTCACGCATCTTTTTTAATTCTGGTTGAAGAATGTTTTTGTGGTATGAATCAATGTCTCGCACAGATTCACCTTCGAGCACGTCATATCTTCTATCCATTTCTTTTGCTGCCCATTTTAGTGCAAGAATAGCTTTCTTTGGATCAGTAATGACGGGTGTGAGTAGGTGAGGGATTTTGTTGTAAAGGGTCAGCTCAACTCTCTTTGGATCAATCATTATAAATTTAAGTTGCTCTGGAGAGTTTCTGTACAAAAGAGAGGTGATTATCGCGTGTATTGTTACAGATTTTCCTGAACCAGTGGCACCGGCAATGAGTAAGTGTGGCATTTTTGCTAAGTTTGCAAAATGTGATTTTCCGGAAATGACCTTTCCAAGGCCTACGAGTATTGGTTTGTCTGATTGTTGGTATTCTTCTGCTGACAGAAGTGTGCCCAAACCAACGGTTGTCTTTGTGCTGTTTGGTATTTCTATTCCCACCAAAGATTTGCCAGGAATCGGAGCTTCAATACGAATAGGGTGGGCTGCTAGGGCCAAAGCAAGGTCGTTTTGTAATGCGACGATTCTAGAGAGTTTTACTCCTTCTGCGGGTTTTAGGGCGTATCTTGTCACAGATGGTCCTATAGATATCTCATCCATCTCTACTACTATCCCGAAGTTTAAAAGAGTTCGCTGGATTATGTTTGCGTTAGCTTTTATGTCACCAACACCCGGCTTACCTTTATCTCTTTCCAATAATGATAGTGGTGGAGGTACGAATTCTTTTCCGGTACCAATGTTTATTGGCTTAAAACCAAATTCGTTTTCTTTTTCTTCGTTACCGCTAAAGATCTTTTTAATAGTGCCAACTTCTTTCTTTTCTTCCACTGGTTTTGGCGGTTCTATTTCTTTTGATTCATTCTGAGCTATTTTTATTTCTGCTGGCTTTATTTTTACTTCTTCTTCGTCCTCGCCATCCTCATCTTTTTTGCCGAATAATTTTCTCCAAAGCATTGGTATAAAGCTAATGCTTAATGTGCTATCAAATACGACAAATGTAGATATCAAGAAAAGCGCACCCAGTGATATGTATGTTGTTGTTATTTCAAAGAGTTTGACTAGCGGGAAAGATATACCTCTTCCTATTAGTCCGCCCGCGTTATTTGGAAAGAGCAGGTCTATTATTCCAAGCGCCGAAAAAAACATTATTACCGATCCTATGGTTTGTGTGAGAGCGAGATTCTTTTTTAGAGACATCAATAGCGAAACACCAAGTATTACCAATACCACAGGAAGCAAATAGTATCCGATACCAAAAAGCATTCCAAAGACTTTGTATGTTAGTCCTCCCACTGGTCCAGCCTTGCTTAGGCCGGCTTCTGTATGCATAGAAGATAGTACAAAAAATACTGCCGCTACAAAGAGCGCTACAGCTGATATTGCCTGCTTAGTCTCTTCTTTAAGGTTTTTTAAAGGGTTAAGATTTCGTGTTTCTTTTTCGTGTTTTTTAGCCATATTTGTGAACATATTTTAACACATAAATCCCATTAAATTTTTCACAGGCGATTTTTATTTCGATGTTTTTTGAGACACTTTACTTTTGTCTTTTTGCTGAATATAATGGACATGTTGAAGTTTCTAAAAGTCCTTTTATAAAAGACACAAAGTAAAGGACAGGGTTCGTAAAAATAAAAGACAAAAGATGGAAGATAAAAAGGACAAAAACAATCATCCTCATGTTCCTGAAAATGGGGAAAACGTAAAATCTGTAAGCAATACAGAGCTATTTAAGCATCTCGGGAACTCTGATAGAAATTTTGTCTTTCAGTACAAAAAGACAGAAAAGATACTTGCCGCACTTTATTTGGTCACAAACTTTCTGTCTTCTGATGAACCATTGAGGTGGCAATTGAGAGAAATAGGACTCAGTATTTTGTCCAATGTGATGTCGCTAAAAGACGCACTTCCGTCTCAAAAAGATTTTCTCTGTAATGCAATAAAAACAGCTGTTTTTGAGATGATCTCGCTTCTTGAAATAGCCCATTTTGCTGGCTTTATTTCTAAGATGAATTTTGAGATTCTCAAGAAGGAATTGATCTTTTTACTTGATTCAATTTCAAACACAAAAAATTCACTTGAATCATTTATTTTGCCAAATGATTTCTTTACAGATGGAGATGTTTCTATGCCTCAGGCTTTGATATCTAAAAACATAAAGGACAAAAAAAATATCACACCAAAAGCGATAGATTTTAAAGGACAAACTACACAAAAAACAACAAAGCAGTATGGCAGGGTTGAGGTTAAAAAAAGCACCAGACAAGAGGCTATTTTGGATATTCTAAAAAAGAAAAAAGGGATAATGGTAAAGGACGTTTCTGCTGTGATTTCTGATTGTAGTGAGAAAACCTTACAAAGAGAGCTTTTGGCTATGGTTGCTCAGGGTATCTTGAAAAAAGAAGGTGAGAGAAGGTGGAGTAAGTATTCTATTGCTTAGGAGGCCGTTTTGGTATAGTATTGGCTGGTTAGCTTTCGTTCTGTGGAGTGTTATCCACAGACGTTATTTTGCAGGTTATTATCGGAAAAGGTATATTTATCCTATATACGTAAGCGTATATGGCCGATTGTAATAATCCGCTGGATTTAACGTCTGATACAGGAGAGGCTAATACGATACGGTTCGTTGACAATTTAATACAAAAAATACAAGTTTTTTACCGAAAGACTTTTTCCTTTATGGCTGAAAAAATACAGACAAACAGACTAAATCTCAATAGCTAGCCCGTTGCCCTGTGTCGGTTTACCTCAGAGTCTACTAGTTGGATGATGAGTGTAAATTAGGGTGCGGTTAGTGGTAATGTGCGAAAAGTAAAAGTGTAGACAACTGCACTTTTACAAACATTTTTATTGAAAGGCGTCGAACGAACTTCAATAAAAATGTTGTGCGAAAAACATTATAAAAATTTTTCTTTTCCAAACATTATTAATAAATCGGAAAAGAATAGAACATTATTACAAAAAATATTATATGAATTTGAAAATTTCAAAAACTGCAAAGATTGTTGCAGGAGTTGTAGGATTCGCAATGGTTATGGGCTTCGTGGCAACACCAGTGAAAGCTCAAACTACTGACATCGCTGCTCTTCAAGCAATGATTGCTCAATTGACTGCACAAATTGCAGCATTACAAGGTGGATCATCTTCAATGATGACAGGTTCAGCTCCTATGGCTCCTCTTACAATGGGAAGCTCAGGTGCTGAGGTTACAAAGCTACAAAACTTCCTTATCTCAAAAGGATTCGGAATCGCAGCTGGTGCAACTGGATACTTCGGTGGACAGACACAATCAGCTGTTATGGCTTTCCAATCAGCAAACGGGATAACTCCTGCTTCTGGTTACTACGGTTCATTGACTGCATCTAAGGTTGCTTCAATGATGACATCAACAACTGGTACACCTTCAACACCTTCTACTCCAGCAGGTTCTGCTGATCTAGAAGGAACTGATGGTTCTATCTCAGATGTATCTACACTTTCACAATACTCAAACGAGGAGGTGGGAGATGGTGAGTCTGAAGTAAAAGTAGTTGGTTTTGAAGTTGAAGCTTCAAAGGATGGAGACATTGCTTTGAAGTCTATGAAACTTCATTTCACTGGATCATCAAACACTGGTTCAAAGAAACTTGATGACTATGTAGAGACTGTAAAAGTATGGATGGGATCACAAGAGATTGGATCAGCTGATGCTTCAGATTTCAACAAAGACAGCTCAGGAGTATACACAAAAACTGTTACTCTAAAGTCTGGTGTTGTTGTAAAGGCTGACGAAACAGAGAAGTTTTACATTACTGTAGATGCAGTATCAAATCTTGATTCAAATGATGTGGGTGGTGATGCATGGACATTGGATGTTGATAACATTCGATTCACAGACGGTTCAGGTGTAACAACAACTGATGTCGATACTGGTGATATCAATGCTATGAACGTATCTATGAACTTCGTTACTTTCTCAGCTTCAGCTGATACAGAACTAAAGTTCACAACTGACTCATCAAACAATCCAGAAGCTGGCGTTGTTATGATTGACGATACTGAGGATACAGACGGAGTTGAGCTTTTGGCTGGTAAGATTGAGGTTGAAGGAACATCAGATGTGTGGATTGACTCTATTCCTTTTGTGTTCACAACAACAGCAGACAGTCTTTCTGCGGTTGCTGGATCTGTAACACTTACTATAGATGGTGAGGAGTTCACAGAGAGTGTAAACACTTCAAACTGTTTACCTGCAGCTGGTGGAGCGAGTTGTGCAGCTACACAAAATGCTTCTATTGCATTCGACAATCTTGACTTCACTATTGGTGCTGGAGACACTGTATCATTTACAGTTTCTGCTGATATCAATGATGTCAATGATTCTGGTGCAACAGCTACTGATCTTGATGAAGGAGACACACTTACAGCTTCTATGAACGCTACAACTCGAGGCGGCATAGATGCAGAGAACGAAGAGGGTGATCAGTTGGTTTCTTCAGAGAGATCTGGAACAGTTACTGGTAATGCTCAAGAGTTCCGAACATCTGGAATTCAGGTTTCTCTTTCTGGAACTCCTACAACAGCTACTACTGGTGCTGATAACAACAACTTGGGTACATTCACAATCAAGTTCAATGTTAAGGCGGTAGGAGACACTGTTTACGTAGCATCTGCTGCATCAAATGGTGTTACTTACTCAGTAGACTTGAACGGAACAGCTACATCAGCTAATTCAATCACAGCTTCACTTACAAATGCAGACACAGACCTAACATCAACTTATGGTCTATGGGAGATTGAAGAAGGTGATAGTGAAGAGATTACTCTTACAGTTAGTGTTCCATTGGGTACAGGATCAACAGATGGAGCTTACCGAGCTGCTCTTACAGGAGTAAAGTGGGGTACTGCGTCTGATGACGTTACACCAAACAATACTTACACTTCAAATCTTGATACATTTAAGACACCATACCAGGGTCTTATCTAAATCTCGGTTTGACAGCGTAAGCTGTTGAATAAAACAAAAACCGTCCTTAATTGGGCGGTTTTTGTTTTGCTTGAAAAAGTAGTCTTTTTAATATAGTGTTGATGTATGAATACTTCAACGAACAACTGGATTGATAGAGTTTTTAATTCAATTTTTTACATATTTTTTATATCTTTTCCTTTCGTTACTACAAAATATTTTTTGTATAGCGGTACATCCGTTAAATCAGCTTTTCTTATTTTAATTTCTATAATATTGTCTATTGTTTTCTGTCTTTCTGTTTTGATGAAAAAGACACAAATCTCAATACCAAAATCCCCAATCTTTCTAGCCCTGTGTCTGTATTTTTTATCAATTGTTGTTTCTGCATTTTTGGGATTTAGTCTGCATACATCTTTTTGGTCTGTGCTTACCAGAACATCTGGTCTGTGGTATTTTTTGCATCTAGGTTTGTTTCTATATTTTTTGTGGATATTTTTGTTGGATAGGGTTAGGCACGAGAAATTGATTTTACTTACAGTCATTTCTTCTGCTATTTTTTCCGTTCTGTCTTTTTTGGGTCCAGAAGGTTTGGGTCTGATCTTTAATGGATACAAGAATGATGGTTTTACTATCGGTAATTCTTCTTTTGCTGGAATGTATGTTTTCGCCTCATTCCTTTTGTCGATTTATTATTTTTTGCAGGCAGAAAAAAAGAAATGGTGGATGTTTTGTTTACCGGTTCTTTTACTTATAAATCCATACGTTTTAAATAATGATGTTTGGTTTGGTAATTTTTCTTCTCTTTTTGGTGAGGCTAGAATGTCTACTATATCAATAATTCTATCCTTGTTTTTTCTACTGTTGTCTTGGTTCTTATTTAAAATTAAAAATCATAAAACTCTAAAAATAGTTTCTTATACTTCTTTTGTTGTATTGATTGTTGGTTTTTTCGTTTGTGCACACTCCCTTCTTACTAATGATGGTTTTTTGAGAAAGGAGTATTTGTCTCAGGCAACACCAGCAAGACCGATAGTTTGGGATATATCTGCAAGATCGATAATGAAAAATCCCGTTCTTGGAACCGGCCTAGATAATTTTGATAGAGTTTTTCAGATTCAATATGATAACCGTTTACTACAAACAAAGTATGGTTCAGAACCATGGTTTGATAGAGCGCATAACATTATATTGGAACAGGCTGTAGACAACGGAATTCTCGGACTCTCTCTGTATCTACTGGTCTATTTTGTCATTCTTCTATCTCTCATTTACGTATTTTTAAATACAAAAGATAAAAAGGACAAGATTTTTTCTTTCGTACTTTTTATTTATTTTGTATGTCATTTATCAGAGCTTCAAACGGCATTCGACACAACGATTTCTTATCCGATACTTAGTTTTATGTTTGTCTCTGCTGTAGTGCTTTATGGAAGAACCAGAAAGGAAATATTGCAAAAGAAAGAAGAGATCGCCTTATCCGACACACTTAAGTATTCTACACTTTTTGTAATATTTGTATTTTGTTTCTGGTCTTTCTTTTGGGGTTTGGTGCCTTTTGTGAGGGCACAAAATGTAAATGGGTACATCAGAACAATTGGATCAGCAGAAAAGAGAATCCCTGTATACGAAACTCTTTTTGGCTCAGAAGTAGACGAGCATGCCTTTTTGTGGAGAACGATGACTGATTTTCAAAGAGGAATTTCAGAAAATCCAAAAATATTATCAGACGCAAAAAGACTAGAATATTTAAAAACTGAAGCTGATATTTTTGAAAATGAATATAGGCAGTTTGTGTCAGAAAACCCAGATCATTTTAGAGCGAGATTAAATTTTGCCAATATTCTTATTTACCAAACTCTTTTTGGTAAAAACAAATTAGAAGAAGCACAAAAAGTGCTTGATGAAGCTATCGCTTTGGTACCAAACAGCCCTCAACCATATTGGATGAAGGCCGTTGGTTATCTTTATATGAAAAAGTTTGATCTGGCAAAACAAAATGCCCAAAATGGTTTTGATTTAAATCCTGATGTAGAAGAAAGTCAGCGTGTAGTAAAATATATTGAAGAGTCGATAAAGACTTTTCCAGAAATAGAACTATTCTTCTTTAGGCAAATATGAAAAAATACCTGGACAAAACCTTTTTTAAGTTTCTTATAAGTTTTGTAATTATAATTCTAATTAGTTTTACGATTACTCTTTTCGCTTTACTTTTTCAAGATAAAACAGGGGGAGTATCACAGCAAAGCTCAAGTGAATTTACTGCAAGTGATGACTGTTTGACAATAGGGAATTGTTAGGTATACTACTTTGCATAAGGTCAAAGACAATAGGCAATCAATAAGCCCTATCGAGACGTAACGAAAGCGCTTTGCGTTTTCATCACTATTCTCGGCCTTGTGGTCGATTTTTTATTTAGAAAATATACATCTAAATGGCTATATCAAAAGAAAAAAAGAAAGGAATACTCGAAAATCTTAATACGATCGTAAAGGATTCCGGCTCTGTTGTTTTTGTCAATTTTCATGGGCTTCCTATGAATGACACAACTGAGCTAAGAAAAGCACTTCATGCACAAGAAGTAGGGTATACAGTTGCAAAAAAGACTCTTACTCGAAAGGCGTTTGAAGGAGTAAAAATAGAGGGAGAAATGCCAGAGCTTACAGGTGAGCTAGCTCTAGTGTATGGAAAAGATATGATTGCGCCTGCGCGTGAAATATATGCTTTCCAGAAAAAGCTTGATGGTAAAGTAACAATCCTTGGTGGAGTATTTGAGGGAAAATACATGGATAAAACTGCGATGATGACTATCGCGCAGATTCCTTCTCTACAGACTCTACGTGGAATGTTCGTCAATATCATCAATTCACCTATACAGCGTCTCGCAGTTTCTTTGTCACAAATAGCTGCAAAGAAATCTTAATTAAAAATTATTAAAAATTATAAAACATGGAAAATACAAACGTAGAAGTTCCTGCAAAATTCAAGTCTATCGTAGAAAGTATTGAAAATATGTCAGTACTTGATTTGCACGAGCCAGTAAAATTGCTTGAGGCAAAGTTTGGAGTATCTGCGGCTGCTGTCGCTGCTCCTGCTGCTGGTGCCGCTGCTGGCGCTGGTGCAGA